>DASUNJ010000571.1:0-2770 GCA_036277235.1 Thermoanaerobaculia bacterium
AGACGGCGGCCGTTTCTCAGAAAGCGACAGAGAGCCGGATCAGATCACGATGCCCTTGAGCTGGACCTCGATCCTCGGCACCTTCTGGCTGTCTGTGGTGAGGGTGAGCTTGCCGTTGACGGGACCCTTGCGCGCGTCCGGCTGGAAGGTGATCTGCACCTGGTACTCGCGCCCCTCCTGCAACGGCTCGATCTTGGCGTCGATGCCCTGGACGTCACCGGCAACGCCGGTCACCTTGATCGGCTCGGTTGCGAAGTTCCGCACGTTGAGGGAGAACCTCACCGGCACCTTGCCATCCACCTGCCCTATGTCGACGACCGGCGGCGTGACCGCCATCACCGGCCGGACGAAGCCGGAGACCGGGATCTGCACCAGCTTCTGCTTCGGGTGAGTGGTGTGGATTCTGACCGGCTCGGTCAGGGCGCCGACCGGCGCGTCGCTGGCGAGCACGGCCTCGACCTTCCACTGCTGCTGATCCGCGTTCTCCGTGAGGCGCTCCTCCGGCTTGGCCTCCCAGAACCGGAGCTTGAGGAACGGGTACGGCGACTCGACCTTGACGATCTCGAGCGGAGTCTTGTCCGGGGTCCAGAGGGTCTGGACGATCTTCCCCTCCTTCTCGCCCTGCACCATGATGAAGCGCGCGTAGCCCGGCTTCACCTTGACGAACTGGCCGACGTCGGTGCGAACCGTCAGCTCGATCGTGGGCACCTCCGGATCGTTCGTGTACACGGTCACACCCTTGGCGATGGGGCCGTTGAAGGTGCCCGTATCCAGGGTCACCCGCACCTTGCCCGTCTTGCCGGGAGCAATCGTCTTGTCGAAATCCGCCACCGTGCAGCCGCAGGCGGCCCGGACCTCCCGCAGCTCCAGGAGGGCGTCCCCGTCGTTGCGGATCACGAACTCGTGGATCGCCATCTCTCCCTTCGCCACGAAGCCGACATCCTTGATCGGCTCGACGGCCACGGCCTTGGGCTTGCCCGTGGCGCCCTGCGCAAGAAGGGTCGCCGCGGCCAGAAGGACGCAGCAGAGTGCCAAATTGACGGTCTTCATGTGACGGTTCATACGGACGGCTCCTTTGTTACGGTTCGCTCGGATGCTCAGAATGCTACACTCTGGCGCCCGAAAACAAGAGAACACACGACGTGAATTCCCCACAGCTCGACATCTACTTCATGGCCATAGGTGGTACCGGGATGGCTCCGCTCGCCTGTCTTCTGCAAGAGCAGGGCCACCGGGTGCGGGGGACCGACGGTCCCCTCTACCCACCGATGAGCACGCTCCTGGAGCGCGCCGGCATCCACCCCCAGGTCGGGTACGACCCCGCCCACTTCGAAACCCGTCCCGACCTCGTCATCGTGGGCAACGCGATCCACCGCAACAACCCCGAGGCGGTCGAGGCCGAGCGCCTGGGCCTGCCCGTGCTCTCGATGCCCCAGGCCCTGGCCCGCTTCTTCCTCTCCCGCCACCGGTCGCTCGTGGTGTCCGGAACGCACGGCAAGACCACCACGACCGCCATGGCCGCCTGGGTCTACACCGCCTGCGGCGCCGATCCCGGCTACCTGATCGGCGGCGCGCCCCAGGACCTCCCGGCGAGCTTCCATGACGGCACCGGCCAGCGCTTCGTGATCGAGGGCGACGAGTACAACGCGGCCTACTTCGACCGCGGCCCCAAGTTCCTCCACTACCAGCCGGACACGCTGATCCTGACCAGCGTCGAGTACGACCACGCCGACCTCTACGCCAGTCCCGAGGTCCTCTGGGACGCCTACGCGCAGCTCCTGTGCCTGCTCCCGGAAACCGGCCTGCTGGTCGCCTGCGGCGACGATCCCAAGGTCCGCGAGCTGGCCGCCCAGGCCCCTTGCCGCGTCCTCTTCTATGGGCTCGACCCGTCCAACGAGCTCCACCCCGAGGGGGAGATCGAGGCCTGCCCGGAGGGGAGCCGCTTCCGGGTCGCCGATGTGGAGGAGGGAGAGGTAGAGGTCCTGCTTCCGATGGCGGGGGCCCACAACGTCTCCAACTGCCTCGCGGTCTGGGCCGCGGCCCGGCACGACGGGCTTCCGGCCGCGGACGTGGTTTCCGCCCTGGCCCGCTTCCACGGCGTCAAGCGCCGCCTTGAGGAGCTGGGCACGGTCCGCGGCGTCACGGTGGTGGACGACTTCGCCCATCATCCGACCGCGGTGGACAAGACCCTGACCGCCCTGCGGCAACGCTACCCGGGCCGGCGGCTGGTGGTCCTCTTCGAGCCCCGCAGCCTGACCGCGGGCCGCGGTTTCTTCTACGAGCCCTACCGGGATGCCTTCGCCCGAGCCGACCGGGCGCTCATCGCCCCGATCTTCCACGAAGGCCGTCTGAGCCCCGAAGAGCGCCTCGACTTCCACGCCCTGGCCGACGAGATCTCCGCTTCCGGAGTCCCCGCCACCGTCGGAGCCGACACGGCCGACCTCCTGCGGATCGCCCTGGAAGAGGCCCGCGAAGGCGACGTCCTGGTCACCATGTCCTCGGGCTCCTTCGACGGCATGCCCTACCGGCTCTACGAAGGATTGCCTAAATAACCAGCCGCTCGAGGCAGGCGCGGATGCCCGGCGGCATGGCCGTCGGCTTGCGCGTCCGGCGATCGACGAAGACGTGCACGAAGTGGCCGGTCGCTGCCGGATCGGCCTCCCCCTGCCGGAACAGGCCGATCTCGTAGCGCACCGACGAGTTGCCGAGCTTCCCCACCCGCAGGCCGGCCTCGATCACCTCGGGAAACGCGAGAGGCTGGTGAAACTGG
>DASUNJ010000572.1:0-8048 GCA_036277235.1 Thermoanaerobaculia bacterium
CAACTGTTCAAGAACAAGTCCCGGCGTGAAGAGAACGAGGAGCTCCTCATCTTCATCACGCCCAGGATCATGAAGCTTTGACCGGCAGGAGCGCGAACATGAAACGTACGGGCACTCTTCTTTTCCTGGCCATCCTGGTCCTCGCACTCGGCAGCTGCAACAGCCGCACCGATCGCAGCGAAGGCTCCGTGATCCTGTCGGTCAGCGACTTCGACGGCCTGCCTCTGCTGGTCAGCGTCGGCACCGGCGGGCCCACGCAGGTCGGCGAGATCACGCTCAGCAACATCGCCAAGGATCCGAACGGCACCAACAGCGACCTGCAGTCGATCGAGCTGCGCGCCTACGAGGTCCGCTTCTCCCGCCGCGACACCGGGACGCGGGTGCCGCCGCCGTTCGTCCAGTCGATCTTCGGCCTGATCGAGGTCGGCGGCACGACGACGATCGGCAACCTGGAGTTCCTGACCCTGGACCAGCTCCGCAACCCGCCGCTCTCCGACCTGCTGAATTCCGGAGTGGACAGGGAGACGGGCAGCGAAGTCATCGTCCTCAACGTCAGCATGCGTTTTTTCGGCCGTACGCTCTCAGGCGACGACATCGCCTCCGATGCGGCTTCCTTCACGATCCAAGTCGTGCCGTAGTCTTTTCAGGAGCATGGGTATGAAACCGTCGAGGATCGTCTCTCATCTGCTCTTCGCCCTGGCTCTGGTGGCGGCGTTCGGCTGCCAGTCCGATTCGCCGACCGAGCCGTCGAACGTGCCGCCGTCGAACCCGGTGCCGCCGCTGCCGGTCACGACCTTCGCCATCACCGTCACCCCGAGCCCCGGGCAGCTCACGGCGGGGACCGGCAACGGCAGCACCATCACGATCGACGTGCGCCGCACCGACACCGGGCAGCCGCCTCCCGACCTGACCCCGGTGACGGTTACGACGAACATCGGCAGCTTCGGCGCCTTCGGCAGCGGCTCGAGGGAGATCACGCTCCAACTGGTCAACGGCAGGGCGCAGACCGTGCTCTTCGCCGATGCCTCGGTGGGGACCGCCACGGTCCGGGCGGTCGTGGGCCCCAGCGCCGGCGCGGCCAACGTCGCGATCGGCCAGGCCGGGACCTTCTTCCTCTCGTCGGTGACTCCCTCGGTCGGCTCTCCCCAGGGCGGCGAGGAGGTCTCGATCCTGGGCGGCGGCTTCGACGACCCCGTGCGGGTGACGTTCAACGGCACCCCTGCGCAGGTGCGCTCGGTCACGCCGACCCGCATCCGGGTCCTGGTGCCGCCGGCCGTCGCCGCGGGAGTCGACGTCGGCGTCGGACAGTCGGTGCCGGTGAACGTCTCGGTGACGATCAACCTCAACGAGACGGGCACGGCCACGGACTCGCTGCCGTCCGGCTTCACCTACTCGCTGGGCGGCACGATCCAGCAGCCGGCGATCCTGTCGGTGACGCCCAACGCCGGCACCAACGACGGCGGCACCCGCATCACCATCACGGGCGACGGCTTCCAGGCGCCGGTGCAGGTCCTCTTCGGCTCCGGCGGCACGGACAGCTTCAACGGCATCGAGGCCACGGTCCTGGAGACGTCGCCCAGCCGGCTCGTCGTCCTCTCCCCGACCGCGTCGGGGTTCGGCCAGAACAACCTCAACCAGCTCGTGAGCATCCTGGTGAGGAACCTGAACACCGGCTTCGCCACGGTGAGGGCCAGCGCCTTCAAGTACGGCAACCAGGTCCTCATCACCGCCATGGGTCCGGGCTCCGGCCCGTATACCGGCGGCACGCGCGTGACCATCTTCGGCCAGGGCTTCGACGAGCCGGTCGCGATCTCCCTGGGCGGCGTCGGGCAGACGCCGGTCTCGGTGACCGGCACCGAGGTCGTCTTCATCACCAGCGGGGTTCCGCTCACGAACTGCCCGGCCAACGGCATCGTTGCGGCCAACGGCATCCAGGTGACCAACATCGACACGGGTAACTCCGCCTCGGCCAACCTCGGCTTCAACTTCCTCGTGCCGCTGCCCCTCATCTTCGGGGTCAGCCCGCAGTCGGGCAACATCGGCTCGAACGTCACCCTGTCGGGCCAGAACTTCAGCGCCAACGTGCAGGTGCTGTTCGGCGATGCGACCAACGGCGCTTCGGCCTCGATCGTCAGCAAGTCGGCCACGGCGATCACGGTCAGGGTGCCCACCCCGCCGCAGGGCTTCACCTTCTCCACCGAGCCGTGCGAAGGCAGCGTGCCTCCCGACAACAACCCTGCCGGCACCCGCAACATCCCGACCGCCATCTCGGTGACGGTGCGCAACCTGGACGGCACGGGCTGCGTGGCGACGCTCAGCAACGCCTTCACCCTCAACCCGCCGAACGCGGGCTGCAACGGCGACACGTCGGTGCCGCCGCCGCCGCCGCCGGTGCAGTGCACCGACGGCTTCGACAACGACGGCGACACGTTCATCGACGCCGCGGACCCGCAGTGCACCGGCCCGACGGACAACAGCGAGTCGTCGTAGTCCGCCGGATCACTTCCTGAAGCCTCCTGGGGCGGCTGCCTGGACGGGCAAGCCGCCCTTTTTCGTTCTACGCGACAAGGAACCGCGCTATGCGACATCGCGCCGCGCTAGGCGCCGTGCTGAAACGCTACGCGACAACTAATATTTGAGTGTCGCGTAGAGAACGTGTATGCGACATGGAAACATCGAGTGTCGCCTAGCACGGCTCTAGGCGACAACAAGAATCTCCTTGTCGCCTAGAGAAACTTTTGGCGACAAGGAAGGATTCGATGGCGCGAAGCACGGTTGGTATGCGACAAGGAGTCTGTTATTCTCGACGGATGAACGTCGCCGACATGATTGCGCGCCTGGAGACGAAGATCGCCTTTCACAAGGAGCACGAGGAGACGCACGCGAGGGAGGAGGCCGCGCACGCGGAGCAACGGGCTCTGCACGGGGCCGAGCACCGGAATTCGGTCGAGCAGCTCGCGGCGTTGAAGGCGGTCTCGGCGGCGGTGGCGGAGCTGATCGCGAACGTCAAGCCGGCGTCGCGCCTGGGCTCGGCTGCGCTGCCGGCGAAGGTTGAGCGCGGCAAGGGGCACTGGATCGCCGCCCTGCTGGAGCTGGTGATCGAGGCGAAGGAGCCCGGCGAGGTCTTCGGCGCCACGTCGCTGATCGCCGAGATCGAGAGGCTCTGGGGCTCGCGTCTGCGCCGCGAGATCGATCCGCGGAGCGCCGCCGCCACGCTGCGCCGCTGGGCCGACGACGGGGTGCTCGACGTGGCCCGCAAGGGCACCTCCCACCGCGAGGGGCTGTACACGAAGCCGGCGTAGCTTCGGCTGCCTGGACGGGCAGGCGCCCCGGTTCGTATACTCCATTGCCATGAAACAAGCAGTCGCCCTTCTCGCCCTTCTCTGTCTCCTCGCGCCGGCCCTGGGCTGCGACAAGGCCTCGCCGGTCGCGCCGGCCGGTTCGATCCTGAGCCTCAGCGCCAACCCGACCAAGATCGGGCTCAACGGCAGCTCCACCATCACCGTGGTCGGCCGCAAGCCGGACGGCAACCCGCTCAACCCGGGGACCGAGATCCGGCTGTCCAGCGACCTGGGCACGCTCTCCCCTTCCATCGTGGAGGTGGACAGCGGCGGACGGGCGACGGCAACTCTCCGCGGCGACGGACGTTCGGGACCCGCCAAGATCACGGCCGCCACGGCCGACGCCACCGTGGACACGACGATCCAGATCGGTGACACGGATACGACGAGGCCGACGGCGCTGGTCAGCGTGACGCCCAGCACCGTAGCCCTTGGAGGTACGGCGGAGGTCACCGTCATCGCCCGCAACGCGGATGGCTCGCCGGTCGCGCCAGGGGGGCGGGTCACCCTGACCACCACCCTCGGCAGCCTCGTAAACGATCGGCCGCAGATTCAGGGAAATGGGGTAGCCACTACGACCCTGAACGCTGGAGATCGTGAAGGGACGGCGACGATCACTGCAATCGTCGGCTCCAGCGCGCCGGCGACGACCACGGCCACCATCGTGCTGGATGCCGCGACCGCGATCAGCGTCACCGCCAATCCGGCCTCGATTCAGTCGACTGCAACGACCGAGATCAGGATCACCGCAACGGTGACGAACTCCCGTGCCCAATCCGTCTCAGGCGCGCTGGTGATTTTCGAATCCGATATCGGAAGCTTCACAACCACTACGTCGGAGACCACCAACGCTTCCGGGGAGGCAACCAAGACGCTCAGGGTCGCACCGGGCGACATCCCGGCGGCGCCGTTCGAGAGCTTCCGAGTGAGGGTGAGGACCCCGTCGAGCAGCGGGAGCACCTTCATCGAAGGCTCCACCCAGATCACGATCAACCGCCCCAGCGGCACCTAGCTCCGCACCTGCCTCGAACCCCCCTGCGGCCAAGGGCTTGGCCGCTGGGGGCCGGCTGCTATAATGCAGCCGCTTTGACCAACCATCCCAAAACCTGCTGCTCTGCCCCGGGTGCGAACGCATGACGGACGGTTCGTTCCCCGACCGGCTCGCCCAGCTCAAGGCGCGCTGGGAGTCCGATCCGAGCTCCCGCATCTTCCTCCAGCTCGCGGAGGAGTACCGCCACCAGGGCCGCATGCAGGAGGCGCTCGCCGTGCTCGACCGGGGGCTCCAGGAGCACCCGGGCTACCTCTCGGCCCTCGTGGCCAAGGGGCGCTGCCACCTCGAGCTGGGCGAGGCCGACGCCTCGCGCTCGGTGCTGGAGCGGGTGGTCAAGCAGGACCCCACCCAGATGGTGGCCAACAAGCTGCTGGTGCGCGCCTACCTGGAAACGGGCGACCCTGCCCGCGCCCGCGAGCGCCTCGACCTCTACAGCCTGCTCAACGACGGCGATCCCGAGATCGGAGACCTGCGCCGGCAGATCAAGCTGATGGACCGTCCGAAGGAGAAGGTTCCCGTGGCCTCGGACGACGTCTTCGACCTCGGCGGCGTCCGCCGGCAGTCGGCCGGGGACGTCTTCTCCCTGGAAGAGCCGGCGCCACCCCCGGAACCGGAAGAGGTCTTCGAGCCCTCCGACGGAGACACCGATGGAGACCTCTTCCCCGGCCTGGTCTCGCGCTCCACCCGCGAGCGCTACCTGTCGAGCCTGGCCTCCGAAGGCATCTTCGAGGTGGGCTTGGCGCCGATCCCGACCGAACCTCCGGAACCACACGTCGAGGACGCCTCCTGGCTGGAGGAGATCCCTGCCGTGCCGGTCGTGCCGGAAGAGCTGGCGCCGCCCGTCTTCGAGAACCTGGCACCCATACCGCCTCCCGCCCCTCCCACGGAGGAGCCGGAGCCGGCCGAGGATCTCTGGGCCGACGAGCCGGTCCAGCCGGCGGAGCCGGTCGCGACCGCCACGCTGGGAGAGATCTACCTCCGCCAGGGGCACGCCGACGAGGCGGAGCGGATCTTCCGCGAAGTCCTGGAGAGGGAGCCGGGCAACGGAGCGGCCCTCGCCGGCCTCGAACGGATCGAGGAGACGCGCCATGCCGTGCCTCAGGGCGTGCCCCAAGCCGCCGTGGCATTGGACGCGAGCAGCCTGCTCGCGGGCTTCCGGCAACCCGGAGGCGGCACGACCGCGCGCAAGGTCTTTTTGCTGAACCGTTACCTCGAGCGCATCCGGGGGAGCCGCATCCGGGAGAGTGGCAATGTTCCTTGAGCTGCTGAGCCAGATCAGCGGCCGGATCGATGGCGCGCTCGCCCTCTCGATCGTGGCCCGGGACGGCATGCCGGTCGAGTCGGTGAGCTCCGACCCGGAGATCGACGTGGAGGCGCTCGGCGCCGAGATGGTCTCCCAGGCGCGCGCCATTTCGGCCAACCACCGCGAGCTGGAGGTCGGGGACGTGCAGCAGCTCTCCGTGACTACCGAGAGGGTGACCCTGATGGTCAGCACCGTCACCCCGGATTATTATCTGCTCCTCGTCCTGGGCCCGGAGGGAAATTACGGCCGCGCCAGGTTCGAGCTCCGGCGGGCGCGTCTGCTCCTGGAGGACGAGCTTTCTTGAGGGGGGCTGGGTTTTGCTGACGTTTGAACAGATCAAGGAGCTCATCGAGCTGGTCGCGCAGCGCCGGCTCCAGGGGCTGGAGATCGAGCGCTCGGGCTTCCGCCTGAAGGTGGAGGGGCAGCCGCAGGCGCAGGCGGCCGTCCAGACCGCCGCTCCGGCCGAAAGCGCTTCCGCTCCGCCGCCGCCCCCTCCATCCATGCCGGCCGACTCCACGAGCCTCGCCGCGGCCTCCACGCCGGCGGCGGCCCCCGCCGCGGACGCAGGGGCGCACATCGTCACGTCCCCCATCGTCGGCACCTTCTACCGCGCGGCCTCTCCGGATTCCGATCCGTTCGTCGAGGTCGGCTCGCGGGTCAAGAAGGGCCAGGTCCTCTGCATCATCGAAGCGATGAAGCTGATGAACGAGATCGAGTCGGACGCGGACGGCGTGGTCGCGCAGATCTACCCGCAGAACGCCCAGGCCGTCGAGTATGGCGAGCCGCTCTTCGCCATCCGGGCCGACTAGAGCCTCGATGTTCAAGAAGATCCTGATCGCCAACCGGGGCGAGATCGCGCTCCGCATCATCCAGGCCTGCCGCGAGCTCGGCATCCAGACGGTGGCCGTACACAGCACGGCCGACCGCGACAGCCTGCACGTCACCTACGCCGACGAGGACATCTGCATCGGCCCGCCGCCGTCCAGGGCGAGCTACCTGAACATCTCGGCCATCCTCTCCGCGGCCGAGATCACGGGCGCCGACGCGATCCATCCCGGCTACGGCTTCCTGGCCGAGAACGCCCATTTCGCCGAGGTGCTCGAGGAGTGCCGGATCGGCTGGATCGGGCCGCGCCCCGAGGTCATCCGCCTGATGGGCGATAAAGCCAAAGCCCGGCAGACCGCGGCGGCGGCCGGCGTGCCCGTGCTGCCCGGCAGCCAGGAGCCGCTCCTGGATGCCGACGACGCCCGCCGCTTCGCCGCCGAGGTCGGCTACCCGGTGATCCTCAAGGCCTCGGCGGGCGGCGGCGGACGCGGCATGCGGATCGTCTACTCCGAGGGCGAGATCGCCAGCCAGTTCTCCACCGCCCACCAGGAGGCGGAGAAGGCGTTCGGCGACGGCTCGATCTACCTGGAGAAGTACCTGGTCGAGCCGCGGCACATCGAGTTCCAGGTCTTCGGCGACCATCACGGCAAGGTCATCCACCTGGGCGAGCGCGAGTGCTCGATCCAGCGCCGGCACCAGAAGCTGATCGAGGAGGCGCCGTCGCCGGCCCTCACCCCCGAGCTGCGCGAGCAGATGGGCGCCGCCGCGGTGGCGCTGTGCGAGGCGGTGCGCTACGAGAACGCCGGCACCATCGAGTTCCTGCTCGACAGCGACGGCCGCTTCTACTTCATGGAGATGAACACCCGCATCCAGGTCGAGCACCCGGTGACCGAGATGGTGACCGGCATCGACCTGGTGAAGCTGCAGGTGCAGGTGGCGGCGGGGGAGCACCTGGGGATCAACAGCGGGCTCAAGCCGCGCGGCCATGCCATCGAGTGCCGGGTCAACGCCGAGAACCCCGACACCTTCGCGCCGAGCCCGGGCAAGCTCAAGACCTTCCATCTCCCCGGCGGCCCCGGCACGCGGGTCGACACCCACGGCTACGAGGACTACGTCATCCCGCCGTACTACGACTCGCTGGTGGCCAAGCTGATCGTCCACGACCGCACGCGGGAGGAGGCCATCGCCCGCATGTCGCGGGCGCTCGACTTCTTCGTGGTCGAAGGCATTCAGACGTCGATCCCGCTCCACAAGCGCATCCTGCGCGACCCGGAGTTCGCGGCGGGCCGGTTTTCCACCCGTTTCATGGAGCGCTTCCTCCAGCGGAGCAAATGAGAGCCCCCGCCGGGCCTTCAGGTAGAATCTACGCGATCGCCGACGTCGAGGCCCTGCACCCGGCTCCGCTCCCCACGGCGGTCCGCGACATGGCGGAGGCCGGCATTCAGTGGATTCAGGTACGGGCGAAGAAGCTCTCCGGCGGCGAGCTCTGCCGGCAGGTGGAGGCGTGCTGCCGCGCCCTGGAAGGCAG
>DASUNJ010000573.1:0-11155 GCA_036277235.1 Thermoanaerobaculia bacterium
GCTACTCGCCCGACCAGATGCAGGCGCTGATGCTCGACCTCGACTTCAAGCAGTTCGAGGATGGCAGGGCGCTCGGCGGACCCGAGCGCCTGTTCCGGAAATTCGGCTGGTTCAAGGGGGATTACTTCCTTGAGTGGATGCAGTGCCGCGTCAAGGAGCAGACCGGCAATCCGAACGCCACTTTCGCCGACCTGCAGAAGGAGCATCTCGCCGACAGCGCGAAGTTCAAGCAGCTCTTCGTGCTCTCGACCGACCTTTCGCGGCGGCGTTCCCAGGTCTTCTCGTATGAGAATTCGCCCGACCTGCCGATCGCGCAGGCGGTGCGGGCGTCGATGTCGATCCCCCTCTTCTTCGAGTCCTACGACATCGACGACGCTCTGTTCAAGGAGACCGGGGCGAAGCAGGACCTGTTCGTGGACGGCGGCGTGTTCGACAACTACCCGATCACGCTCTTCGACTCCGCGAGCGGGATCAACTGGCAGACGATCGGGCTCTTCCTGTCGAATCCGAAGCCCAAGGACCAGTTCAACAAGATCGACAGTCTCCCGGAATACGCCCGCAACCTGTTCGAGGCGCTGCTGCAGGTCCAGGTCAACGCTTTCAACAACAGCCCGGACGACCAGAAGCGGACGATCAAGATCTGCGACCTGGGGGTCGGAACGACGGAATTCAGCCTCTCGAACGAGATGAAGTGCAAGCTCATTCAGCAGGGGGTCCTCGACGCCTGCAACTACCTGAGCGGCAAGCCGCCCCTGCCGTGCTTACAATAGGCGCATTGCAAGGAGGTGGGCATGGGTGTCGACGAACAGATCCAACCCGGTGAGGAGGTCGTCTACCGCGCGCACGTCACGCGGATTTCGCTGGTGCCGTGGGTGCTCGGGCTCGCCCTGGTGGTCGCCGGGGCGGCGATCGCCTGGCAGTACGCTCCCGAGCCGACGATTCTGATCGCGGCGGCCGCGCTCGCGCTGATCCTGGCCATCCTGATCCTCTGGAAGCTCCTGGTGCTCCGTTCCTTCGAGCACGTGCTGACGAACCGGCGGATGATCCAGCAGACCGGGGTTTTCAACAAGCGCTCCATGGACGCGCCGCTCGACAAGGTCAACAACGTCGAGCACTGGCAGACGCTCTGGGGGAGAATCCTCGGCTACGGCGACGTGGAGATCGACACCGCGAGCGAGCACGGCGCGACCCGCTTCAAGGACATTGCCCGGCCGCTGGAATTCAAGAACGCCATCGTGGCCGCGACCGAGGCCTACCGCTCGCGCCGCTTCGCACCCGCGCCCGCCCCCGCCGTCGCCACTTCCGGCGCCGACCGTCTGCGCCAGCTCAAGAGCCTCCTCGACGACGGGCTGATCTCGCAGGAGGAGTTCGAGATGAAGCGGCAGAAGCTGCTCGAAGAGATCTAGCGGGCCTCTGTTACCATGGGGCGGTAATGCTTCGTAACCCGCTCCCCGCCGACCTCTGTCTGACCGACCTGATCGACGAGCTGCGCCAGGATTCCAAGCTCGGTCCGCAGCTCGTCCATGCGGCCTATCTGCCGGGGAGCCCCGAGGTCTTCGAGGAGCTCGACCCTCCTCTGCCTGCCCCTCTCGTCGAGGCGCTCGGCCGCGGGGGCGTGTCCCGGCTCTGGAAACACCAGGCCGAGGGGATCGCGGCCGTGCGGCGGGGCGAGGACGTGCTGGTCACGACTCCCACGGCCTCGGGCAAGTCGCTGATCTTCCAGGTGCCGGCTTTGGAGGAGGCTCTCCGCGGCGGTCCCGGTCATGGGCTGTTCCTCTTCCCTCTGAAGGCGCTCGGGCAGGACCAGCGCGGGAAGTTTTCGAAGCTGGCGGCGGAGGCCGGGCTCTCTCCAGAGGTCGGCGGGTGCGAGATCTACGATGGCGACACCCCGGCCGCGAAGCGCACGGCCATCCGCAAGAATTTCCCGCGGGTGATCGTCTCGAATCCCGACATGCTGCATCTCGCCGTGCTCGGCCATTGGACCGGCTGGGGACCGTTCCTGGCCGACCTGCGCTGGATCGTGCTCGACGAGCTGCACACCTATCGCGGGATCTTCGGCAGCCACTTCCATCATGTGCTGCAGCGCTTCCTCCGCCTCTGCCGGTCGGTCGGGGGAGATCCGGTGATCATCGCCTCCTCGGCGACGGCGGCCAACGCGGGCGAGTTCGCGCAGACGCTCACCGGCCGCAAGTTCCATTGGATCCAGGAGTCCGGCGCGCCGCGCGAGGGCCGGCACCTGCTGCTGTACCGGCCGGAGGCGAGCCCCTACACGCTGGCGCTCCAGCTCTTCGTCCGCCTGGTCAACGCGGGGCTCAAGACGATCGTCTTCACCAAGGCGCGGCGCATCACCGAGCTGCTCTACTCCTGGCTGCGGCGGGAGGACCCCGACCTCGCGGCGCGCGTCGCGAGCTACCGCGCCGGTTTCCTCCCCGAGGAACGGCGGCGGATCGAGCGCTCCCTGTTCGAAGGCCGGCTCGACGGCGTCATCTCGACTTCGGCGCTGGAGATGGGGATCGACGTGGGCGGCCTGGACGCCTGCATCCTGGTGGGTTACCCCGGCAGCATGATGGCCACCTGGCAGCGCTCGGGTCGGGTGGGCCGCGACGGGCGCGAGTCGATTACCGCCATGGTGGCGCTCCCCGACGCGCTCGACCAGTACTTCCTCGATCATCCCGAGGAGCTGACCGGCCGCCCCTGCGAGCGCCTGATCGTCGACCCCGAGAACGATCCGGTCTCCCGCGCCCATCTCGTCTGCGCCGCGTCGGAAATGCCGCTCTGCCGGCAGGACGACCATCCCTACATGGACCGCCACCAGCAGAGGCTCGATCTCCTGCTGCGCCAGGGGCACCTGTTCGAGGCGGTGGAAAGCGGCGACCTCTTCTGCCTGCGCCGCCGGCCGCAGAGGCACGTGAACCTGCGCGGGACGGGGGAGACCTTCGCCATCCTCGACGAGGAGCGCGATGGCAGGATGATCGGCACCGTCGACGGCGTGCGGGTGCTTCACGAGTGCCATCCCGGGGCGATCTATCTCCATGCCGGCCGGCAGTTCGAGGTGCTGGCGCTGGAGCGCGAGGAGCGGCGCGTGCGCGTCAAGGCCGTGGACGTGGAATGGTTCACTTCGCCGTTGACCGAGAAAGAAACGGAGATCCTGGAGGTCCTCAAGGAGAGGACGGACGGCCCGCTGCGCGCCTGGCTGGGCCGGCTCAAGGTCACCGAGCGGGTGGTCGGCTTCGAGCGCAAGCGCATCTACGGCCAGGAGACGATCGATCAGACACCGCTCGACCTGCCGCCCGTGCACTTCGAGACGGTAGGCCTCTGGTGGGCCGCGCCGCGGGAGATCGAGGAGACGCTGCGGCGGGAGGGCGAGCACTTCATGGGGTCGCTGCACGCCTCGGAGCACGCCTCGATCTCGCTCTTCCCGCTGCTGGCGCTGTGCGACCGTGGGGACATCGGGGGGATCTCGTACTCGTTCCAGCCGCAGGTGGGGAGCGGCGCGGTGTTCATCTACGACGGCCATCCCGGCGGGGTGGGGATCGCGGCGCGGGGATTCGAGGACCTGCCGGATCTGCTCGGGCGGGTGCGCACGGTGCTCGAAGGCTGCCCTTGCGAGACGGGCTGCCCGTCCTGCACCCACTCGCCCAAGTGCGGCAACGGCAACCGTCCGTTGGACAAGCCCGGCGCGGCGCGGTCGCTCCGGCTGCTGCTGGGGGCGGAGGACCCGGTGATCCCCTGGGGAGCGCCACAGCCTCTGGATCTGCGGGCTCAGGTAGGCAGACCTCCGGAAAATGTAGGGGAGGGGCTTGCCCCCTCCCGGGAGGGGGAAGCTCCGGCACCTCAACTTGATCCCGAGCCTCCGCCCGCCCGGGAGGGGGCAAGCCCCTCCCCTACATTCCCATTCCCAGGGAACGGCAACTTATTCGTTCTCGCCCGATCCGGCGATCCCCATACGATCCTTTTCGACCTGGAGACCCTGCGGGCGGCTTCGGAGGTCGGCGGATGGGCGAACATCCACCGGATGGGGCTTGCGCTGGGAGTCCTCTGCCATCTGGAGGAAGGGCGGTTCGAGGTCTACCGCGAGGGCGAGGTGCGGGGGCTGGTCGAAGCCCTGCGGCGCGCCACGCTGGTGATCGGCTACAACTCCCGGCGGTTCGATTACCAGGTCCTCACCGGCTACACCGGGGAGAACTACAACCGGCTGCTGCCCACCCTGGACCTCCTGGAGGACATCGCCCGCCGTATAGGGTTCCGGGTCGGGATGGGGCATCTCGCCAAGGAGACGCTCGGCCTGGGCAAGTCGGCCGACGGCCTCCAATCCCTCCAATGGGTCCGCGAGGGGAGGCTCGACCTCGTCGAGGAGTACTGTCGCAAGGACGTCGAGATCCTGCGCGATCTTTATCTCCATGGTCGCAGAGAGGGCTGCCTGTTCTATCGGGACCGCCAGCGCGACGTGCGCCTGAAGTTCTGCGTCGAGTGGTGAAGGCTGTGCACGCAGCTTGCAACCCATCCGGGATGGGGGCAAAGGAGACCGCCATGAACCAACGTACCGTGTACACCTGCCTGATCCTCGTTGCCCTGCTGGCGCTCGCCGGCTGCGCCGGCCTCGGCCTGGGCGACGTCTTCCGCGAGCCCGATGTGGATGTAGTGGGCGCCGAGCTGACCCGCACCGGCCTCTCGGGGGCCGACGTGCTCTTCGAGTTCGAGGTCGAGAACCGCAACGGGATCGCGCTCATGCTCGACGGCTTCGACTATCGCATCCGCCTGAACGAGAAGCCGCTGCTCAATGGCCGCCAGGACCGGCGTACCGAGATCGCCGCCAATGCGCAGAGCCGGTTCAACTTGCCCGTGACCTTCCAATACGACGACGTCCTGCGGGTCTTGGAGACCCTGGACGACAACGACGACCCCACTTACGAGCTGCAGGCGGACTTCCAGTTCGACGTCCCCGTGCTCGGGACCGTGACCGTCCCCGTCACCAAGAGGGGACAGCTTTCCCTCGACCGCCTCATCCGTCTTGGTATTGGGCGAGCGGGCCGATAGGCCGCTAACTTCCCGCTGCTTTCTGCGTATCAGTTACAGCCCCCGCACGGCGGGGGTGTGTCCATTCGACAGGGAGAGTCCGATGAACCTCAAGCCTTTCTTTCTTCTCCTGGCCCTGCCGCTGGCCGCACACGCCGAACAGACCTCCGAGACCCGGTACGTCATGGAGTACGGCGGCCAACGGGCCGGCTCGGCCGTGACCCGCGTCACTGGCCAGGAGTGGCGTTACTCGTTCGAGTACACCGACCGTGGCCGCGGCCCCAAGATCGAGCAGCGCGTAATGGTCGGCGAGGGCGGCCTCCCCGTCCTGATCGAGATCACCGGCTACGACTACTGGAAGAGCCCGGTGGACGAGCGCTTCGAGCTCAAGGACGGCAAGGCCGCCTGGCGCAACACGTCCGAGAAGCAGGAGGGGCTGGCCGTGACCCGGCCCTCCTACTACCTCACCATGAACGGCGCGCCGCCGGAGGTGGAGCTGCTCGCCCGGGCGCTCCTCGCCGCCCCGGACAGGACGCTCGACATGCTCCCGAGCGGGAAGGGGACGATCGACCCGACGAGCTCCACGGTTCTGGAGGCGGGCGGCAAGAAGCGCAAGGTCGACCTCTACACCGTCTCCGGCCTCGGCTTCGAGCCCTTCCACATCTGGCTCGACGAGGACGAGAGGTTCTTCGGCGCCGATTGGGGCTGGACGAAGATCGCCCAGGAAGGGTGGGAGGGCACGCTGCCGAAGCTCAAGGAGATCCAGGACGCGCTGGCGAGCAAGCTGGAGAAGGAGCGGGCGGCGCGCCTGACCCGCAAGCCTGCCGGCCCTCTCGTCTTCCGCAACGCCCGCCTGTTCGATCCCGCGACGGGGAAGGTCACCCCGGGCACGACGGTCGTGATCTCGGGCAACCGCATCCAGGCCGTGGGCGCGGACGGCGAGGTTCAGGTCCCGGCCGGGGCCGAGGTGATCGACGCCGCGGGCAAGACGCTCATGCCCGGCCTCTGGGACATGCACGCCCACATGGGCTCGCTCGACGGGCTGCTCAACCTGGCGGCGGGGGTCACCACGGTGCGCGACCTCGCCAACGACACCGACTTCCTCCTCGACCTGCGCAAGCGGATCGACGCCGGCGAGATCCTCGGTACCCGGATCATCATGGCCGGCTTCATGGACGGTCCCGGCCCCTACGCCGGCCCCACCAAGGTGCTGGTGGATACGGAGGAAGAGGCCCTGGCCGCGGTCGACAACTACGCGAAGCTCGGCTACGAGCAGATCAAGCTCTACAGCTCGCTCGACACGAAGCTGGTCCCGGCGATCGTCGAGCGGGCCCATGCCAAGGGGATGCGCGTGAGCGGCCACATCCCGAACGGCATGTCGGCCGAGCAGGCCGTGCGCGCCGGCTTCGATGAGATCCAGCACGCCAACTTCCTCCTGCTCAACTTCCTGGAGGGGGTGGACACCCGCACGCCCGAGCGCTTCCACGCGATCGGGGAGCGGGCGCAGGAGATCGACCTCGAGTCCGAGCGCGTGAAGTCGTTCCTGGCGCTGCTCAAGGAGAAGGGCACGGTCGCCGATCCCACCCTGGGCACCTTCGAAGAGGTGTTCATCGACCGCGTGGGCGTGGTCAGACACAGCTTCGCGGCGGTCGCCGAGCGCCTCCCGCCGACGGTGCAGCGCGGGCTCCTGGGGGGCAGCGTGGCACCCAAGGGCAAGGAGGAGCGCTACAGGAAGTCGTTCGACTGGATGAAGGGGATCGTCAAGGCGCTCCACGACAACGGCATCCCGATCGTGGCCGGCACGGACAACATGGCCGGATTCGCCCTGCACCGCGAGTTGGAGCTCTACGTCGAGGCCGGCATCCCGGCCGTGGACGCGCTCCGGAACGCCACGATCGTCCCGGCCCGGGTGATGAAGAGGGACAAGGAGATGGGCACGGTCGCGCCCGGCAAGCTGGCGGACGTGATCCTGATCGCCGGCGATCCCACGGCCGACATCAAAAACATCCGGCGCGTGGTGCTGACGGTGAGGGACGGCCTGGTCTTCGATCCGGCGAAGCTGTACGGGGAGATCGGCGTCAAGCCGGCCGCTTAAGGGAAGCGATCAGGAAAGCGTACAATCTCTCTCCAAGGAGACGGTCATGTCTTATGCCTTTATCTGGGTGCTGATCCCGATCTTCGGAATCCTCGCCGGCATGTTCAAGGAGTGGCTCAAGTTCCGCGAGAAGCAGAACCAGCTCGGCAACTCGACGGAGAACCTCGAGAAGCTGTTCGCCGAGTTCCGCCAGCGTGAAAAGGCCCTGGTCGACCGGATTGAGAACCTGGAGGCGATCGTGGTCAGCCAGACCTGGGACGTGGTCCAGGACAAAACCCTCTCGCCGGTGGAGAAGGAATACCGGCTCACCTCCGTGGCGCACCGCGAGATGGCGCCGCCGCCGGTCCCCGACAGCCACAAGGCCGAGGTGCTGGCGCGGCGGCTGAAGGCGTAGGCAAGGGGAACACGGACGAACACCGCCATTCTGGCGTAAACTCTCCAGCCGAAACTGGAGCCCGGAATGACGACCCGCTGGAGGTTGACCCTCCTTTCCCTCGTGATGCTCACCTGCGTCGGCTGCGATCAGGCCGCGAAAGCCGTGGCGCGGGACTCGCTCGTCGGGCGGACGATCTCGCTGCTCGGCGGCGCCGTCCGCTTCGAGTACGCGGAGAACACGGGTGCCTTCCTCAGCCTGGGGTCTTCCCTGCCGAGCGGCATGCGCTCGCTGCTGTTCGTGGGCGGGACCGGCGTGATCGTGCTCGGCCTGCTGGTGGCCATGGCCCGCGGCGGCCAGGGCGGCTCGCCGTCGGGCTCGCTCGGCCTGGCGCTCCTGGCCGGCGGCGCGGTGGGGAACCTGATCGACCGCGTGGCCTATGACGGCGCGGTCGTGGACTTCGTCAGCGTCGGCCTCGGCGGCCTGCGGACCGGGATCTTCAACCTGGCGGACGTGGCCATCACCTCCGGGGTGATTCTGGTGGCCGTGCAGGGCTGGCGCACGGCGAGCTCCGCGGAGTCCGCCGGGACGAGCTGAGCGCACGCCCCCCTGGTCGGGCCGGCTCCGGAATCCCCGGAGCCAGCCACGTTCCTACCCGCCTTGTACCAACCGGATGGCTCTATTCTGCGGCCGCTACCTTACGACCGACATTACGACTCATCGAGAGGCCGGACAGCGCCTGGCGCGCCTTTCCGGCCTCCTCCTCGTTCCCCAGCTTTTCCCAGAGAGCCAGGGCTTGGCGGTACTCGGCATGGGCGGCGTCCGGACGGCCTTGCAGCGCGGCCACCTCGGCGAGCCCCGTGCGGGAGTGGGCCGCGTAGTAGTCGTTCCGGAGCTTCCCCGCCAGGGAGAGCGCCTCCTGGAACGAAGCCCGCGCCTCCTCCAGACGCCGTTGCTCCTGGCTCAAAAGGGCGAGCCGCAGGTGGGAGAACAGCTCGTCGGCCGGCAGATCGAGGCGGCGAAACTCGGCTAGAGCCAGCCGGTATTGCTCCCGCGCGCGCTTCGGGCGGCCGGTCTTCTCTTCCAACTCTCCCAGGGCGAGCCGCGCCTCGGCGGCGCCGTCGCCGTCTCCAGTCTTCGCGCAGAGGTCGATAGCCTCCTCCAGGGCCGATCTCGCCTCCCCGAAGCGCTCCTCCTGGCTCAGAAGGCGAGCGAGGCCGCGCAGGGCGAACGCCGTGCCGTGGGAGTCGCTCAGGCCCCGGCTGATGTCCAGGGCCTCCTCCAGCCGGCGATGGGCGCCCGCCAGGTCGCCGCGGACTCGCAGCGTGTTGCCCAGCCCGGCGAGCGTGACGGCGGCGCCCTGCAGGTCGCCGGTCTCGCGCTTGATCTCCAGCGAGCGCTCCAGGAGCGGGACGACCGCGGCCACGTCCCCCTCGTCGTTGAGCACGGTGGCGAAGTTGTTGAGGGCCTTGGCTTCGCGGCGGCGGTCGCCGATCTCGCGAAGGATGGAGATGGTCGCCTCGTAGGCTTTCCAGGACTCGGCGGTCCTTCCCATGGACTGCAGGACCATGGCTCGACCCCCGAGGGCTGAGGCAGCGGCGCCCCGGTCGCCAGTGCGCAGGTAGAGGGTCCGGGCGGTGTCGAAGTCGGCCAGGGCCTCGCCGGGTTGGCCGAGGCGCGACAGGGCCCAGGCGCGGTTGAACCGGCCCATGGCCACAACCATGGCCATGCCTCGTTCGGTGCCCCGGGCGATGGCCTGTGCCGCCGCGTCGCGGCTGCGGGAGAAATCTCCGAGCTGCCAGGCGGCATCCGCCTCGGAGACGTCGAGGCGCGGATCGTCCCCCGCGGGGGGCGGCAGCTTGCGGAGGGCCGCGATCGTGGCGAGGGCCTGCTCGGTCCGCCCCGCCATCCGCTGCGAATCGGCCAGGTGCAGGCCGTGCTCCAGGTCGTCGGGGAAGGCGCGCCGGAGCTCGGCATCGATGCGGGCCGCCTCCTCCCACTCGCCCGCGATCACCCGGGAGCGCGCCTGCATGCCCAGCCGGATCTCGCGCGGTAACTTGGCGACGCCGCCAGCGCGAGCGACCGCGCGGCGGGACGCCTCGCCGGCCTTCTTGTCGAATCCCAGCCGGAAGGCCGCTCCGGCGAGGGCGTCCTGCACGAACGGGCTGTCCGGATCCAGGGCCGCCGCCTGCTCCAGCAAACGCAGGGCCGCGGGATCGTCCCACATCCGGATGCGCTCCAGGGCTTCGGCGTAGAGCCGGAGGGAAGCCGAGCTTGAGGCGAGCGTCGCGGCTGCCGGCAGGGGGCTGCCGCTCCGGCGTCCGCCGAGGGAGGCATGGAGGCCGCGGGCGGCGGCGGCGGCCAGACCGGCCAGCTCCTCGCGGGAGCCGGTCTCCCGCACCCAGGCCACGGTCTCCCCGGTGCGGACGTCCTGCACCAGCACCTGGAGGCGCAGCCTCTCCCCTTCCTCCTTCAGGTACGAGCCGGTGAGGAGCAGGTCGTTGCCGAGGTTGCGGCCGATCCGGGCAAGCCCGGCCCGGGAGTGGTTTCCGGCGCCGGCCGGCGACAGCTCCCGTTTCATGCGCGCCACATTGTCGGCCGGGATCAGGCGCACGCGGCCGGCGGCGGTCAGCTCGAACGAGAGCAGCTCGGCCAGGGCGCTGGAGACCCACTCATCGTCGGGATCGGCCGAAAGGTTCTTGAAGCCGAGGACGGCCAGCGCCGGCCGGGAGGCAGCGGGAGCCGGCGGCGGATTTTCGGTGGGAACGTCGCGGGGGGCGAGCCGCACGGCCATCCCGCAGGCCAGGACGAGGGCCAGGACCGTCAGCAGGAGCGCCGGCCGGAAGCGCACGGGCGCGGCCGGAGCCGGCTCCTCGATCACTTGGGGCGTCTCCTGTATGGGAACGAGGGGCGCGATGAAGCGGTAGCCCCGGCGGGGGACGGTCGCGATGATCGCCGGCCGGGCCGGATCATCCCCCAGGGCCTGGCGGATCTCGCTGATCGCCTGCTTCACCGAGGCGGGGGAGAGGTGCTCGACGCCCCAGGCCCGGTCCAGAAGCTCGTCCTGGGAAAGGATGCCCGGCGCGCTCTCCACCAGGACCTCCAGCAGACGGAAGGCCTGCGGCCGGAGGCGCACCTCGCCGTCGGGTCCCTGCAACTGTCCGGACTGCCGGTCCAGGACGAAACCGGAGAACGCCACCCGCTCTGCGGGGGACTGCACGAAAGGAGAGGGGGAAGTCATATTGAAGAGCCTCCGTGCCCTTGAACACTCGACAGAGCAAAAACCCGCGCGCCTCTTCGTGCTCGTCAGGTAAGCTTCGGCGCCATGAGCGAGACATCCATCCTCGGCCTCCGCACCGTCATCTATCCCATGGACGACCTTCAGGCCGGCAAGGAGTGGTACAGCCGTGTCCTGGGTTTCCCGCCGTACTTCGACGAGCCGTTCTACGTCGGCTTCAACGTCGGCGGCTTCGAGCTCGGGCTCAACCCGGACACGAGTCAGTCGAAGCCGGGCGCCGGCGGTCCTCTGGCCTACTGGGGGGTGGAGGATGCCGGCCGCGCGCTCGAGCACCTGCTGAAACTAGGCGCTCGGGAGCACGCTCCGTTGCAGGACGTGGGCGGCGACATTCGCGTGGCCTCGGTGCTCGATCCGTTCGGCAACGCCTTCGGGA
>DASUNJ010000574.1:0-3660 GCA_036277235.1 Thermoanaerobaculia bacterium
CGTGCCGCCTATTGTCCGCATTCGCGGCATGGAAATCCCGTTTCGCGGCGCCGGATCCGACCTGCGCCGGGAGGAGACGTTCGATGAAGACGAGCCGTTCGATTGCCGACGTCCTGGAGACCCTGGAGGCGCAGGCCGTCTTCCACCAGGAGAGGGAGTCCTTCCACGCCAGCCAGGAGACGCACCACCGGGAGCAGCGGAGCGGGCATGCGACCCGGTTGGAGGAGATCCGGCGCCGGCTGGAGGCTTTCCGGACCGCGGCCGTCGAGGCCCTGGACTTCGCCGAGGAGCCGGCCGTCCGCGCCGCGGCCCGCGAGGAGGTCGATCTGGGTCCCGCCTCCCGCCCCAGGCTGGGCCGGATGGTCGATCTCCTTCTGGGGTCCAAGGGGGTCAGGGAGCAGTTCGGTCCCGTCACCCTGTGCGCGGAGGTGAACCGGCATTTCGGCGACCGCCTGCGCCGGCCGGTCGACGCCGGCCAGATCTCGGTGGTCCTCCGCCGGCTCAGGCGCCTGGGCCGCATCCACCAGGTGCGGCGGGGGAAGCCGCACTGGGAGGCGCTGTATGTGCGCGAGGTGCCGGGTTAGGTTAGTTCAGAGGTCGTGCCATCCGGTCCGGGGCCGGTCCGGGGTAGAGACGCCCCAGTACGCTGGCACGAACCTGCCGGGTGTACAGGGCCGGGGCGTCTCATGGCCCCAGCCACCACCAACGCCGGCAGCACGCCGTGGAACCACCGTCCCTCTGCGGGATTTCACGCCCGCGGTATTGGCGGAATGCGGGAGCCCGGGTGCTGCGGGGCCTGTCGTGGGAGGGGTAGAGACGCCCCGACTGTGTACACCCGGTAGGTTCGTGCCAGCGTACTGGGGCGTCTCTACGGTGCCGCCGTGGTCGAGGACCTGCCGATGTCTACGCGGCCTCCGCCAGAAAACATCGGATGATCCGAGGACCGTCTGTGGTCTCTGGAAGAATGTCGCCGCTGAGGAGACGCCCCACGGGGCGTCTCTACAAACCGTCGCCGCCGAACGTCCCCAGGATCAGGTGGTTGTCCAGCGTGCTCACGAAGCCGTGCTCGTCGCTGGCCACGAGCGGCCGCGTGAACCAGGAGAAATCCTTGCAGCGTTCGAAGGCCACCTTCAGCCCTTCCGTTCCCGGGCGCATGTACCGGAGGTATTGCACTCCCTTCACCTTTTGGGAGATCTCCGTTTCCATCTCCGGCTGGAAGACCGGCTCTTCGCCCAGGAAGAAGAACCCCAGGGCGTTGCCGGCGGCGCCCCAGCCGGGTTTCCAGACCGCGTTCTCCGTGCCGGGAAAGTCCACCCGGACCCCGCCGGCCGGCAGCTCGGGGTCCGGGACCTGGAGCACCGGCTCCCAGCTCCCCGACGCGTGGCGGTAGAACGTCCGGTCAACTCCGTCGAAAACGGTGATGCGGCCGGACAGGTCGCGGGCCAGGGAGACCGGCAGGCAACCGGCTACCGAGCGCTGCCCCTCCTCGGGCGTGAACTCGGTGCGCAGCGTCAGCGGCACCTCCTCGCCCTCCCGCTTGAAGGCCTGGTCCAGCACCTTGCCCTTGCGGTCGACCTTCCAGAGCGCGTGCTCCGCACAGGTGGGGACGACGTAGATTCCCTCCTCATCCACCAGGACGTCGCGGAACCCGCCCTCCCCTTCGAGGCGGGGGATGCGCACGACCTCGCTCCTGCCGCCCGGGATCAAGTGGATCAGCTCCAGCCTCACCAGCGACACGACCCAGAGGGAGCCGTCGCGCGGGTCCACGTCCATGGCGTCCCAGTAGACGCCCTCCTGGGCCGCGATCGTGCGGAACGTCGCCTGCTCGGGGTTGCGCCCCACCTCGACGATCTGATGCTGGTTCACGAGCAGCCAGACGCGCTCCGGCGTGAGCGCGATGTCCAGGGGCTGGCTGTGAGGAGGGATCCCGATCGACGGGAGCGGGATCTTGCGAATGTCCGGATCGCAGAGCAGGGAGAGCATGGGCACGGCGGCTTCCGGCTGCGGCTCCAGCTCGGTCTGCAGCGGAGGGGTGTAGCGGGACGCTGGGGGAGCCGGGGCGGGCGACGCGCAGCCGGAGAGCGCCAACGAGATTGCCAGGAGAGGAGCCAGGGCACGCTCTTTCATGAAAACTACCTCCTCAATGAGTGAGGGCCGATGGTAAGACATTTCGCTCCTGACCCGTGTGCTGTGTAGCATAGGCGAGAGGCTTTTCGTGGAGGGAGGGGCACCTTGTTGACTCAAGAGATCCGGAAAGAGATTCGAGCCCGGCTGGAAAACGCCTTCCGGGAGCGCCTGCAAGGCGTTCTCCTGTATGGGTCCGAGGCCCGGAACGAGGCTCGCGAGGGGAGCGATCTGGATCTCATGGTCCTGCTGGACGGCCCTGTCCGGCTGGGTCCTGATCTGGAGACGATCGTGGAGGCGCTCTATCCTGTCCAACTCGAGGTCGACGCCCCGATCCACGCCACGCCGGTCTCCGCGAAGGTCTTCGAAGCCGGAGAGTACGGCCTCTACCGCAGCGCCCGGCGGGATGGCGTGTTCCTGTGACGCCTGCCCCCCACTGTAGAGACGCCCCGTGGGGCGTCTCCTCCGAGCGGCCGCCGATAAGGTAAGGTCACGGATCGGTGAACGGGTGATCGTGCCGCCAGTCCTTTCCAGAAAAATCGGATGATCCGAGGACCGGCTGTGGTCTCTGGAAGGATGTCGCCGCTGCGGAGACGCCCCACGGGGCGTCTCTACAGTCACGGGCAAGGGCAGTGAACAACAAACCAACCCGTCGGACTCTAGACGCCAGCCCGGCGGTCCTCTTCCTCTCCAGGTCTTCGACGGCATGCCAATCTGGCACGATCTGAGTTTGGAGACTGTCTCTCTCCTCCTGGAATTTCCCTGGCAGGGCGATTGCTTGGAACGCTTGCGAGAAGAGAAAGGAGATTTCGGTCCCCATGAGCACAACCCAGAGGCGCCAACTTACGACGTTCCTGCTCGTCCTAGGGGCAGTGGTATTCGGCATGGTGCTGGCCGGCGGGCTCAACCTGACGGTTCCGGGACGGGCTGCTGACGCCGAGTCGTCGCTGTCCGCCACCCAGATCGCAGGCAACAACGCGCCGATTACTTCATTGCCGAGCTTCGCCGACCTGGCCCAGGCGGTCGATCCCGCGGTGGTCTCGATCCAGGCTGCGACGATCGAGAACCGACCGCGCGGACGCGGCCAGGGCACGGACCCGTTCGAGTTCTTCTTCGGCCCCCGTTTCCGGCAGGAGCAGGAGGACGGCGAGGAAGGCACGCCGCGCGGGCCCGGACAGGCCCCCCCGGGACAGGGCGAGGGCGATCCGTTCCGCTCTGACGCGGGCGGCAGCGGCTTCGTCATCAGCCGCGACGGTTTCGTGGTGACGAACTTCCACGTGATCGACGGCGCGACCGAGGTCAAGGTCCACCTTGGCGACCGTGACTACCCGGCCGAGGTCAAGGGGACCGACCGCGCCACCGACCTCGCCCTGCTCAAGATCAGCGCGGGCGAGAACCTGCGATTCCTGGAGCTCGGCGACAGCGACGCCGTGCGCGTCGGCGACTGGACCATGGTCATCGGCAACCCGCTGAACCTGGACAAGACGGTCACCACCGGCGTGGTCAGCGCCAAGGGGCGCTCGCTGGGCATCAGCG
>DASUNJ010000575.1:0-4708 GCA_036277235.1 Thermoanaerobaculia bacterium
GCGCTTCGGCGCGGCGAGGATTCGCATCATGCAGATAGGTACGCGAACCGGCGGAGATTCCCGCCGCGGCACGCCACGCCGTTTTTCCGGTGCGTGACGCCGTCTTTACGGCACGTCACGCCGTTTCTTCGGCGTGCCGCGCCGTAGTTTCGGGCTGGCGCGCCGTTTCTTCGGCGTGCCATGCCGTTTTTCCGGGGTGTGACGCCGTTTTCACGGCACGGCGTCAATCCGGCAGGATCCAGTAGAAGGCCGTGATCGCGAAGGCGCTGAGCACGAGCACGATCAGGTTGAGGAACACCGCGATCCGTGCGACGCCGCGCGTGGCGGGGTTGCGCAGGGCGACGAGCCCGAACAGGAGCCCGATCCCGGCGAGGACGGGCACCGAGAAGGCCGTGAGCACCGGGCGGAAGAAGATGCCGCGCCCCTGGGGGAGGAAGCGAACCAGGAAGCGGGCGCCCAGCGCGCCGATGAAGAAGACCAGCGAGAGCACGTGCCAGGCGTCGGGCACCTGGAGCACGGAGTACTCACCCTCGTCGAACGGCGGCGGATCGTCAGGATGGGTGGCGCTCATGGGAGCTGCTCGTGATTCTACCCCCAACTCTGGGAGAGGCTCCGACGTAAGATAGAGAGAACGAGATGACCGAACCTCTTCTCTCCAAGCCGGAGGCCCAGCGCCGGGCCGACCGCATCGCCGCGTTCCGCGCCGAGCTGGCGGCGCTCGAAGCCGGGGGCGTGCTCGTTCTGCCGCAGGAGCAGCGGACCGCGGTAGAGCAGTACCACGACACGGCCCTCCGCGACCTGGCGGAGCGCTTCGACGTGGACGTGGAGGAGGGGGAAAAGCGGCTCTCGGTCGGGATGTGGGTGGCTTCCTTTCTTGGCGCCACGGCCCTCGCTTTGAGCGTCTTCCTTTTCTTCCAGCGCTTCTGGGGTGTGCTCACGACCCCGTCCCAGGTGGCGATCCTCGTGGCCGCGCCGATCGTGGCGCTCGGGTTGACCGAGCTCGCGGCGCGGCGGGAGCGGACCGGCACGTTCGCCTCGCTGCTCGGCCTCGTGGCGTTTGCCTGCTTCGTCCTCGACCTCGCCGCGCTCGGGGGGATCTTCAACATCGTGCCTTCCGCCAACGCCCTCCTGCCCTGGGCGCTCTTCGGCCTGGTGATCGCCTACGCCTACGGCCTACGGCTGCCTCTGGCCGCCGGGGTGGTCTGCCTGCTGCTCTGGCTCGCGGCCCAGCCGGGGATCTGGAGCGGCCTCCCATGGGAACGGTCGCTGGGATATCCCGAGCACTACGTCCTGGCCGGCCTCGCCGTGCTCGCGGTCCCCCTGGTGTTCAAGCACCGGCGGCGGCCCGAGCTTGAAAGGGTCTATCGGCTGGCCGGTCTGATTGCCGTGCTTTGCGCGATCTTCTGGCTGGCGAGCGATTGGAACGACAGCCGGCTTCCCCTGGAGCCGGGCATCCTGAAGATCCTGTACCAGGTCCTGGGCTTCGTGATGCCGGCCGCAGCCATCGCCGCCGGCCTCTGGCGCCGATGGGGAGACATGGTCTACGTGGGCGCCACGTTCTTCGTCATCCATCTCTACGCCCGCTTCTTCGACTGGTGGTTCGACTGGATGCCGCAGTACCTCTTCTTCCTGATCCTCGGGCTCACCGCCGTGGCGGCGCTCGCCGTGCTGGTGCGGCTGCGCAGGTTGCTGGGGGCAAGGAGGCGTCCATCATGAAGCTCCGAGGCCTCCTGGCCGGGCTCGTCCTGATCGCGCTGACGAACGCCGCGGTCCTCGCCGGCGTGGCCTGGAACCGCAGGGGAGGGCCGGAGGCCACGGTCACCCTGACCGAGCGCGAGCTGCAGCTCCCCTGGGGCGTGGGCGACGAGGACGATACCGGCCTCATCCTCAGGCTCGAGTGGAACCCCAGGGGAGTGGGCGCGGCCCTGCCGGAGGCGCTCCCGGCCACGACGCTGCGCGAGCTGGGCTTCCGTCTGTCGCCTCCCCCCGGCCGCCACCAGCCTCCGCGCGCCGCCTGGGTGGTGCTGGAGATGGAGGGCGAGGCCTGGAAGCGCTGGCTCGCGAAGCGGCAGCGGCAGGTGGCGGACGTGCAGCGCGAGGCCGAGAAGAGCGACTGCCCGCCCGGCAGCGACCTCGAGCAGATGCAGGTGAGGGAGTCGCGCCTGATCCTCGTGGACGCCGGGCTGGACCGCGAGGCGCTGCGCCGGCGCCATCCGGACCGCAGCCGCTTCGTCATCGTGCCCGGCGTGGTCGGCCCGGACGGGGTCGCCTCCGAGCTGGGGCTGGAGTCGATCCACGTCCCCCTGCGCCTGCGGCCCGTGCTCGACGAGATCGTGACGGCCGAGCTGGTGCAGCGGCACAGGATCGCCGGCGTCGAGGACGCACCGCGTCCGCCCCGCTACCGGATGGCCGTGGCCTTCGGGCGGCGCGGCGAGCCCTGGCTGGTGAGCGTGGAGAAGCTGCCGGCGCCCGTCGTCAGTCCTCCGGCAGGCTTCGCTTCAGCTCCTCCGCCGGCACTTTCAGATGGGTGCTCTGGCTGAGGCGGAGTGAGGGGAGCGGGTGCTATGATCCGTTGAATCCTTCCAGGAGGTACCCCCATGCGCGCGGTCTACGCGGAGTTTGAGGCAGACCCGATCGTTTTCGAGATCCGGAGCGCGGGCGGAAGCCGGACGAAGGACGTGGTCCTCGACGTCTACGGGCTCGCGGATGCGTCCCGGCTCCAGGTCAAGGTGCAGCCCATGCCGCCCATGCCGCCGACGCCGCCGGCTGGCGCGTTCCGGTTCGAGGCCGGCACGCCCGTGGCCCGGAGCCTTTCGGATTCCCCTTCCGACCCGGTGCGGGTGACGATCCCCGTGACCTGCTCCGGCGGCGAGAACGGCGAGGAGGGGGAGAGCGCGCTCGAGCTCGTCCTGGAGTACCCCGGCCAGGAGCCTGAGACCGTCTCGGTGCGCCTGGTGGGCAGCGCCAACCGCGTGCTGCCGCTCTGGCAGGTGCTCGCCGAGGAGTACGAGGAGGTCCGCGAGGATTGGCGGGACGAGCTCCGCGGCAGCAAGGTGCTTCAGGACCCCGAGGCCAAGGACCGGCGCAAGCTCCAGGAGGTGATCGGGATCGTCAACGGCCGCGCCAAGAAGGGGGAGGGGCTCGCGGCCCTCTGCTTCTCGGGCGGGGGCATCCGTAGCGCCACCTTCAACCTGGGCACGCTCCAGGGGCTCGCGTCCGCCGGGCTGCTCGGCAAATTCGATTACGTCTCCAGCGTCTCAGGCGGCGGCTATCTCTCGAGCTGGCTCGCCGGATGGCTCCACCGTTCCGGCGGAGCCGAGGAGGTTGGGCCGCGGCTCGCGGAGTCGCAGTCCGACCCGGAGGCGCCCGAGGCGGCTCCCATCCGCGCCCTGCGCCAGTACAGCAACTACCTCACGCCGCGGCTGGGCCTGCTCTCGGGAGACACCTGGACGGTCGCTTCGATCGTGATCCGCAACCTCCTGTTGAACTTGCTCGTGATGCTGCCGCTGCTGGCCGCGGCGCTGGCCGTGCCGCTGCTCGCCGTGGCCAGGATGCCGGGGTCCTGGTCGCCCGGCCCGGAACCCCTGTTCTGGGCCTCGGTCGTGTTCGGGACCCTCGCCCTCTTCTTCATGAGCCTCCTGCGGGCGAGCGCCAAGCCCCTTCTCGAAGAGCGGGGACAGGGCTGGGAACAGCGCTTTCTCCTGCTCGGCCTGTTCCCCCTGCTGCTCTCCGCGGCGCTGATGGCCTGGGCCGTGGCAAGGTTCGCGGCGCAATTCGATCTCGGGTTCCTTGGCGCGCTGCGCTGGATCGTGGCCTGGTCCCTGCTCTCGCCGGTGGTCGCCTTCACCCTCTCGATCCTGTTGCAGGGCCGCATGCTGCACCGGGAGCGGGCGTCGTTCAAGGGAGACCTGATCGCCCTGATCCTGTCCGGGTCCGTCGTCACCGTGATCTACGCGGCGATCATCGGCAACTGGGCCGAGCCGCTCCTGTCCTCGCCCTATCCGCTCTACCCGGTGCTCGCGCCGATCCTCTATCTCGGGCCACTGCTCCTGGGCAAGACCCTGTTCATCGCGTTCTCCAGCGTCGCGGAGGAGAAGGGCTATCCGTCGGACCTGGGGGAGGCCGACCGGGAGTGGTGGGCGCGGTGGTCGGGGTATGTGCTGATCGCGGCGCTGCTCTGGATGGTCTTCGCCGCCATCGTGTTCTTCGGCCCGACCCTGCTGGGGCTGGCCCGGTACGAGATCGGCAGCCGGATCACGACCGCGGGCATCACCGGGCTCCTGGGCTGGATCGTCAGCCGCCTCGGCCAGAGCAGCTCCGAGACGGAAGGCGGCGTCTCCGGCATGTCGGGCTGGCGGAAATGGGCGCTCGCCCTCGCGGCGCCGCTCTTCTGCCTGGCCCTCCTGCTCCTCGTCTCGGCCGTGACCCAGGACGTGCTCCGCGCCGTCTTCGGCCCGCCCACCAACTATGACGCGCGTTGGATTCCGCCCTTCGCGGGGGAGCTCTGGCAGGTGCTGGCGGCGATCGCCGTCCTGGGCGGGCTCGGCATCCTGACTGGCCGCTTCGTCAACGTGAACCGCTTCTCCCTGCAGGCCATGTACCGCAACCGCCTGGTGCGCGCCTACCTGGGGGCGAGCAACGCGCGGCGGCGTCCGAACCTCTTCACGGGCTTCGACCCGGACGACAACCTGCGCATGCACGAGCTGCG
>DASUNJ010000576.1:0-19913 GCA_036277235.1 Thermoanaerobaculia bacterium
GCGGTTCTGGAGGCGTTGCATCTGGCCCCGACCCAGGGCCCGGTGCTGTATGAGTCATCCCTGGTCTACGCCCTGCTCGGGGAGCAGACCTCGGCGGTGGTCAACGCCCGCAAGGCGTTGGAGATCGGAATGGCCCCGCGTCTGTTCGAGCTCCCCTGGTTCGAAGCGCTGAAGGGACATCCCGATCTCCGCGAGGCCCTCAGGACCGGGGCATGAAACGCCTCAAATGGGCGGATCGGGGGGATCGAACGCGATCGCGGGATCGTCGATCCATTGCGTCAGCGTTTCGTTCGTCAGCTTGAGGGCGAGATTGAAGCTCCGCGGGGCGTCGTCGTGCTGCAGGTGGTTGTAGGCCTTGATGGCCGGTCCCGCGAACACCACGCCGCAGTTGGGATTCGAGGGTGGGCAGACCTCGAAGGCCGGCGCGTCTCCCATCTCCCAACCTTCTCCGCTGACATTCAACGACAGGTCCCAGGCTTTGACCGCGACTTCGAGGATCGAAAAGGGCTTCAGGAAGATTCGCCCTCCCTCCTCTGTATTGTTCTCCGCCGAGCAACCCGCGCCGACGCATTCCCATTCGACGCCGGCGACGTGATCGGCATTGTTCGGGTCTACTTCAACCGTGCCCAGGATCGTACCCTCGACCAGGCCGGTGAGGGGCTGCGGGGTGGACGGGTTCCCGTTCATCCCCGCGGACGACGCCGTGGGGAAGTGCAGGAAAACGGTGAACGAGACAGGCTGGCTGGCTGCATCCACCAGGCTGAGGATCATCGTCAGGACCTGCGCCGTCTGGTTGTCGGGGCTGTTGAAAGCCGCGATGCTCGGATGGTTGCTGAAGAACCCGCAGAGATTGTCGTCGTCCGGGGAGATCTGCAGGGCGGCGGATTCGTTCCACATCCAACCCTGGGGCGGTTGCAGGCTCAGGGAGTAGTACTGGTTGTCCTGCGCAGGGTTGAAAGTGATCTTGTTTTCTCCCGTCTGCCATCCGGATCCCGAGCCGGAGAGGCTGCCGGTGCTCCCGATCGTGACGGTTCCGGAGATCGGAGAGGCCAGTGGAAAGTATTCCGTGAACGGACTGAGTCTGCCTTGCCGCGGTGCTGCCGACTTTGGTTCCATTCGTTCTCCTTTTCGAAGCGGGTCGGCTCGATGGAAGAGCAAGGCCTGTGCCGAATGCTCATAGAGGGAGCCGAGCGCAGGGCGGCTCCCCCGACACGTCCCTGACGTGTCGATCCCGTGTCACTATCAGACCGGCTCGCCGTCCCACTCGGGGCGGCTCTCTAGGCCGAGCAGCCATTTCTTGCGGTCCGCGCCGCCAATGTAGCTGCCGGCCCCTCCCTTGTGCGTCACCACCCGGTGGCAGGGGATCAGGATCGGGATCGGGTTTTCCATGAGGATCGAGAGCACCTGGCGGTAGGCCTCGGGCCGGCCGGTCGCCTCGGCGATCTCCTGATAGGTCCGGGTCCTGCCGTACGGGATCTTGCACGTCTCCTTGAGCACGCGGCGGGACAGGCTGTCCAGCCCGCACGGCCCCAGGTCGAACTCGATCTCGATCTTGCGCCGGGCGCCCGCGAAGTACTCGGAGAGGCGGCCGAAGATCTCGTCCAGGGTCTCGGAGCCGGCAATCTTGTGCAGGGGCTTGAAGCGGGCGCGGTCCTCCTTCGCGGGCTCGATGAGCAGCCTCGTCACGACCGTCCCCTGCAGCTCCATCCCGAGAGGCCCGATCGGCGAGGGCATCAACACCCTCAGAGGCTCCGGCATGGGCGCAGGCCCGGCGCTTCCCTCCTGCATCTCCGGCATTTGATTTCAGGGTAACGCAAGGGGCCGGAGCATGACAACCGGGAATCCGCGCGCGCGCTCCGGCTCCCTGGACAACGGTTTTTCCCGGAATCGGTACCTTGCGCGGCGTCCGGCATCATGGCCGGAGAAAACATCTCACCGTCTGAGGGAACTTGTGTTCCGCTTGCAAACCACTCATCGGAAATGACTTACGCTTGATAAGTACACTGGCTCCGGCTAGATTTCCCCGCGTGGAACAATTCGACCTCGTCGGGGAGACGCTCCGCCGCCTGCGGAAGGAGAAGGGCAAGACCCTGGAGCAGCTCGGGGAAGAGGCCGGGCTTGGCCGCGGCCAGCTCTCCCGCATCGAGAACGGCCGGCAGGAGGCCACCCTCGGCACGTTGTCGAAGATCCTCAGCTCCCAGGGCGTGACCCGGCGCGAGTTCTTCCGCAGGTACGACCTGGTCGAGGCCGAGGCGCTCGCCAACGAGCGCGCCACCGTGCCGGAGCCTCACGAGAAGATCCTCGCCGGCCGCTGGCCGGAGGAGATCCAGGAGGTCCTCGGCAAGGTGGAATCCTTCGTGCAAACCACCTTCCACGGGCCGAAGCCGGTCGCGCAGGGGGCGGTGGAGATCGGCGACGTGGTGGTCCTCTTCCGGGTCGTGCCGAAGAACCCGCCGGAGGATCTACCGCCCTCGCCAGCTCCCGCCCGGCGGAAGAGGAAGCGCTGAACACCGAGGACCGAGCCCGGAAATCGAGGCGGCCGGGGCGATCTGCTCTTTTCCCGACATCGCCGTCCTCGGGAACTTTTGATTGCGTGTCGTGACCGATTCCGGCATGGTTTTGTTCCCGTCCTGGTCTACACGCCAAGCGCTCGCTTCCCCTGAGACCAGAAGTGGCCGGCCGGGCCTCCGTGCTTCCCGGCATAAGTGACGTATAAACAACAACTTAGGCTTGCTTATCGCACTTCCTGTCGATACATTTCCCGCATGGGAATGTTCGACAACTTGGGGAGGACCCTCAGTCTCCTGCGGGAGCTGAGGGGCAGGAGCCAGGCGTGGGTGGCCCGGGAAGCCGGGATCGGAAAGAGCCAGCTCTCGAAGTACGAGAACGGCAAGGAGCTGCCCAAGCTCGACTCGCTGGAGAAGGTCCTGATCGTCCTCGAGGTCGGGCACTTCGAGTTCTTCTACACGCTGTACCTGGTCGACCGCCGCGCCGCCGACCTCAACCGCGGGAAGGAGAAGGAGAACGAGAAGGGGACGGAGGAGGCCGGCCGCGAGCCCTCCCTCGACGACGAGCCCGTCTACCCGCCGCCGATCTTCAAGGGGCACCCCCTGCTCTCGGAGCCCACGGATCAGGCTTTCACACGGGTGTTCGCCGACCTGCTGCTGCTGTACCGGCGGGTCTTCGAGCAGGTCGTCCTGTCGGGGATCAACCTGCCGAACGATTTCAAGGCCAAGTGAAGGGAGCGACTCGGACGGGGAGCTCCTGCCAGCGGGCGGCGGCCAGCTCGCCGCCCAGGTCCGCGTCCCCGCGATAGGCGCGGACAGGAATCCGCCGGCAGGGGATGCGGAACGCGGTGGCCCCGGCCAGAGGGAAGGGGTCGAGCTGAAGCGTGCCTTCCTCAAACTGTCCTTTGAAGCCGTAGCGTCCGAACGGCTCGCTCCAGCCGTTGCACACCCCGAGCGAGATCAAATCGGCCAGGTCGAGCCAGCGGTAGTCGGCCTCCACCTGCTCTTCGAGAGCGCCGGTCTCCTCGGCCAGCCCGCGATAGAGCTCGTCGAGATACTCGCGGAACGCCTGCCACTCCTCCCCGCTGCGCTCCTGGTGAAGCCGGATCGCGTGCCGCGCGATCAGCAGCGAGGCATAGGGATGCTCCCCGGCGAAGCGGGCCGTGCCCCTCTGCCAGAGCTCGATCCGTTCCCCCGGCGGCAGGCTGATGAAATCGTGCGGCCGGCCGCGCTCCGCGTCCCAGTGCGGGGCCGCGTCGGTCTCCCGCCAGCCGTTGTCGTGCTCCCGCGCCGCGAAGAGCAATTCCTCCCGCCGCGGATGATCGGCGAGGGGGCGCCAGAGCGACAGCAGCTCCGCCGAGAACCGGGCGTGATCGGGCTGGGTAATTAAGAGATGGCGAGAGGAGTCGGCGGCGACGATCATCCTGCGATATTAGATAAGATCCGGCCCGCCATGACGATGAAAAAAATCAGCCGTGAGGACGCCCTGGAGTATCACGTCCAGGGACGCAAGGGGAAGATCCAGGTCGTTCCGACCAAGCCGACCGCGACCCAGGTCGACCTCTCCCTGGCCTACAGCCCCGGGGTCGCCTGGCCCTGCAAGGAGATCGAGAAGGACCCGATGCTCGCCTACGAGTACACCGCCAAGGGCAACCTGGTGGGGGTCATCAGCAACGGCACGGCCGTGCTCGGCCTCGGCAACATCGGTGCCCTGGCCGGCAAGCCGGTCATGGAGGGCAAGGGGGTCCTCTTCAAGCGCTTCGCCGACATCGACGTGTTCGACCTGGAGGTCGCCACGGAGGACGTCGAGGAGTTCATCCGCACGGTCAAGCTGCTGGAGCCGACCTTCGGCGGGATCAACCTGGAGGACATCAAGGCCCCGGACTGCTTCGAGATCGAGCGCCGCCTGAAGGCCGAGATGAGCATCCCGGTCTTCCACGACGACCAGCACGGCACCGCGATCATCTCTGGCGCCGCGCTCCTGAACGCCCTGGAGGTGGCGGGCAAGCGGATCGGCGAGGTGAAGATCGTCTTCTCGGGAGCCGGCGCCGCGGCCCTCTCCTGCGCGCTCCTCTACGAGAAGCTCGGCGCGCGGCGGGAGAACATGATCCTCAGCGACAGCCACGGCGTGATCTACCGCGGCCGGACCGAGAAGATGGACCCCTACAAGGCCGAATTCGCGGCCGACACCCCGGCGCGCACCCTGGGCGAGGCGATCGTGGGAGCGGACGTCTTCATCGGCCTCTCGGTCGCCGGCGTGATGACCGCGGACATGGTCCGCGCCATGGCCCCCGATCCCATCGTCTTCGCCATGGCGAACCCCGATCCCGAGATCCCCTATGAAGAGGCCCGCGCCGCCCGGCCGGACGTGATCGTCGCCACCGGCCGCAGCGACTACCCGAACCAGGTCAACAACGTGCTCGGCTTCCCCTTCCTCTTCCGCGGCGCCCTCGACGTGCGGGCGACCGACATCAACGACGCCATGGAGCTGGCCGCGGTCCGCGCCCTGGCCGAATTGGCTCGTGAAGACGTGCCCGACGGGGTGCTCAAGGCCTACGGCCTCGAATCCCTCCGCTTCGGCCGCGAGTACCTGATCCCCAAGCCGTTCGACTACCGCGTGCTCCTCCGCGTGCCCCCGGCCGTGGCCCGGGCGGCCATGGAGAGCGGCGTGGCCCGCATCCCGATCGCGGATTTCGAGGCCTACCGCCGCCGGCTGGAGCACCTCATCTCCCGCCGGCTGGAGCTGATGCGCGGCATCGTCGACCGCGCCAAGCGCGATCCGAAGCGCATCGTCTTCCCCGAGGGGGAGCACGACAAGATCCTGCGCGCCGCCAAGATCCTGGTGGACGAGGGGATCGCCCACCCCATCCTGCTGGCGCGCCGCGAGGTGATCGCCGACAAGATGCGCGACCTGGACCTGCCCGAGTCCAAGGTCACCGTCATCCACAACGAGAGCTCGGACCGGTTCGAGGAGTACGCGCAGAAGCTGCACGAGATGCGGCGCCGCGACGGCATGACCCTCGTGGAAGCGCGCAAGCGCCTGCGCATTCGCAACTACTTTGGCACCATGATGCTCGAGACGGGGGACGCCGACGGCCTGATCTCGGGGCTCACCCAGGCCTATCCCGAGACCATCCGGCCGGCGCTCCAGATCCTGCACACGCGCGAAGGAGTGAAGAAGGTCTCCGGCTGCTACATCCTGATCCTCCAGGACCGGATGTTCTTCCTGGCGGATACCACGGTCAACATCGACCCCGATCCCGAGGAGCTTGCCGAGATCGCCCTGCTCACCGTGGAGTTCGCCCGCCGCTTCGGCGTGGTGCCGCGGGTGGCCATGCTCTCGTTCTCGAACTTCGGGTCGAACACCCATCCTTCCGCGCGGAAGGTGCGGCGGGCCGTGGAGATCGTCGTCGAGCGCGCGCCGGACCTGGAGATCGACGGCGAGATGCAGGCCGACACGGCCGTGTTCGAGGGCATCCTGCACGAGAGCTACCCCTGGAGCCGGCTCCGCGGGCCGGCCAACATCCTGATCTTCCCCGAGCTGCAGTCGGCCAACATCGCCTACAAGCTGATCTGGCGGCTGGCCAACGCCGAGGCGATCGGGCCGATCCTGCTGGGGCTGGACAAGCCGGTGCACGTGCTCCAGCCGGGGCTGGAAGTGACCGACATCGTCAACATGGCGGCGATCTGCGTGATGGACGCCCAGGAAGCTTCGGGGTAAACTATCCCTTCCTGAACGGTATGCTGGGTAAGAAGGAGAAAACCATGAAGCGGATCGTGTCCCTGGCTCTTTGCGCTGCGCTGCTGTGCGCCTTCGCCGTGACGATGGCCTCGGCGGAGGAGAAGTCGAGCAAGCCGCGCATCGCGGTGATCGAGTTCAAGAACAAGGCTGACAACCAGTGGTGGTACCACGGCGGTGCGGAAGCCATGCAGGACGTCTTCGTGACCGAGCTGGTCAAGAGCGGCAAGTTCCGGGTGGTGGAGCGCGAGCAGCTCCAGGCCCTCATGCAGGAGAAGAACCTGACGCTCTCCGGCGACGTCGATCCGAGCTCCGCCGTGAAGATCGGCAAGCTCCTGGGCGTCAACTACCTGCTGACCGGCTCGGTGACCGAGTACGGCGTGACCGACAAGGGCGCGCACGGCCGGGGCGTCGGCCGCCTGCCCGGCTTCAACGCGGGCAAGCGCAGCTTCGTGGCGGCGGTGAACGCCCGCTTGATCGACACCTCGACGGGCGAGATCGCCTGGGCAGACGAGGCTTCGGCCGAGGAGAGCAGCGTGAAGGTCAGCGTCGGCGGCTTCGGCGGCGGCGTGGACGACGACCGCATGTTCGACAAGGTCATGAAGCCGGTCATCCAGCAGCTCACCGCCAGCATCAAGGCGGCGGATCTGTAAAGAGGGCCGGTACCCACCGGTTGCGAGAAAGGCCCGGCGGACGCCGGGCCTTTCATTTTGAACAGCTACCTTCCCGGCGCGAACTTCACCCGCAGCGTGTACCACATCTTCACCCGCACGCCGTCCTTGGTCGCGGGGGTGAATTGCGCCCGCTTGGCGGCTTCGATGGCGGCCTCGTCGAATCCGAAGCCGGCCTTCTGGCCGACCCTCTGGGAGTCGGTCACGCGGCCGTTCTCGTCCACCAGCACCTTGATGTCCACGTCCGCGGCCTTGTTGAGCCGCTGGGCGGCTGCCGGGTAGCGCGGCTCGAGCCTGGAGGCCAGCTTGGGCGGGGTGGCTCCGGCCGTCCCGAACTGCACCAGGTCGCCGAACTGCGTCTTGCGGACGGCCGGCGCGGGAGCCTGCTGCACCGGGGCCGGAGCGGGCTGCACCGGCTCGGCCTTCTGCGGCTCGGGGGTCGGCTCCGGGAGGGCCGGGGCGGGCGCCGGGGTCTCGACCTTGGCTGCGGTCTTGGCCTCGGGCTCGGGCGTCTCCTGCACGGGGGCCGGCGCCGGGCGCTCCGCCTGCCGCGCCTCCTGGCGCTCCTGCTCGACCGCCGCCTTGCGGCTCTCCTCGAGCTGCTGCTGGAGCTGCTTGATCCGGTCGTCGTACTGGCCCTTGAGCTTGTCCTCGACCTGCTTGCCCTGGGCCGAGATCATGGCCTGGATCTGGGCCTGGAGCTCCTCGGGGGTCGGACCCGCCGGGACCGGAGCCGGCTGTACGCCTCCCGGCATCGCCGCCGGCTGGGCCGCGGGCACGAACGGCGCGGGAGCCGGCTGCGCCGCGGCGGTCTTGTCGCCGCCCGACATCATCAAATAGCCACCGATGCCGGCGGCCACCAGCAGGGCGGCGGCGATGCCGATCCAGAGACCCTTCTTCGACTTCTCCTCCACGAACTGCGAGCGCGTGCCCGACAGCGTCGTTTCGCGGACCGCGGTGGCGACCTCGCGGGTCTCGTGGCTCACCGGGGCCGGGACCGGGACCGGCGCGGGCTCGGCCGCCTTCTTCGGCAGCTCCAGCTTCTTCTCCGCCTGGATCTCCTGGCTCTCGCGCTCGATCTCGTCGCGGAAGAGGTTGTGCATGAAGAAGGCGAGGTTGAACGTCGTCGGGCTGAAGTGCCCGTCGATCATCAGCTTCGACAGCGTCTTGTGCCAGGTGACCGCGTCGGCGATGCGCTGGTCGCGGGCCGTCAGGCTCTTCTTGAGCAGGGTGGCGATCTCCGGGGGCAGCGGCGTCCCCTCGTTGGCGAGCAGGGCGGTATCGATCCGGGCCGCCCAGGCATCCGGAGTCGCGACGGGGATGCGCTCGCCGGTCAGCATCTCGAAGAGGATGGCGCCCAGGGAGAAGACGTCGTCCGCCCTGGAGGCCGCGGCCCCTTCGAAGGTCTCGGGGGAGAGATACGGGCGCAGGTCGGAATCCTGCCAGCCGGCGGAGGCCAGGGAGCGCAGGCCCGGAGCGGCCTCGAAGCCGAGGAGGCGGGTCTCGCCCTCGTTCGAGATCATGATCAGTTGCGGGACCACGAACCCGTGCAGGATGCGCTCGTCCTGGATCCGGGTTTCATACGCCGCCGCCAGGGCGAGCGCGATGCGCTCGGCGACGAGCAGCGCGTGGTCGGTCGGGATCGGCGACATCTGCTTGTTCGCCTGGGCGAGCAGCGCCCCCAGGTTCTTGCCCGAAATGTAGTCGTAGGCCGCGTAGGGGAAGCTGCGGACCCGGCCGAGGTCGACGCCGCTGCCGATGTTGGGGCTCTTCAGGGACTGCTGGACGTTGGCCCGTCCGGATGCCTTCTGCCAGAGCTTCTCGCCATCGACGCCCTTGCCGTTGAAGACGCGGAGGAGCACGACCTGCTCCATGCCCCCCTCCTTGCCGACCTTCCCGGCCCGGAAGGTCTCTCCGAGCGGATCTTCAGTTAGTTTCTTGAGAAGTAGATACTTCCCAAACTCCTCCGGGATGTTCATACAGCCTCCTCTGGGGACCTGCCCACGGCGGTACGTCCAAGTTCCTAGCTAGACCTTCACACAGGTGAATGCTGGAACCTTGATACACCCAGAAGAGGGCAACTGTCAATGTTTGTATGCTTTTCCTACCTGCCGGCCGCCCTGCGCCGGGCCTGCTCCTGGGCCCGGCGCTCCCGCCAGTACTTCCGCTGCCACTGCTCGACGTTGCGGTTGTGCTCGGCCAGGGTCTCGGAAAAGACGTGCGTGCCGTCGTTGCGGCTCACGAAGTAGAGGTAGGGGGCGTCCGCGGGCTCGGAGGCGGCCACGAGGCTGGCGAGGCCCGGATTGCAGATCGGCCCGGGCGGGAGGCCGGCGTAACGGTAGGTGTTGTAGGGCGAATCCATCCGCAGGTCCTCCCGCCGGATGTTGCCGTTCCAGCGCCCGGCCCGCTTCATGGCGTAGACCACGGTCGGATCGGCCATGAGCCCGATCCCCCGGTCGAGCCGGTTCTGGTAGACCGCTGCGATGAGCGGGCGCTCGGTGGCGACCTGGGCCTCCTTCTCCACGATGCTCGCCAGGGTCACGAGCTGGCGCACGGTCTGGCTGGGATTGCGGTTGAGCCGCGGCCGGACCTCCTTCTCGAAACGCTCGCGGAAGGTCTTGACCAGGGTCTGGACGATCGTGCGCTCGTCCACCGACCGCGCGAAGGAGTAGGTCTCGGGGAAGAGGTAGCCCTCCAGGTCCTGCGCCTCGGGATCGAGGTCGGCCACGAGCTCGGGCGAGCGCATGAGGTCCAGGAAGGCCTCCCGCCGTCCATACCCGAGGCGGTCGAGCTGGGTCGCGATCTCCTCCAGGGTGAGCCCCTCGATCACCGTGATCGAGTGCGTGAGCACCCGCCCCTCGACCAGCATCTTCAGCACCTGCGGCGTCGTGAGCGGGCCGCGGAAGCGGTACTCCCCGGCCCGCATGGCGGGATCGTCCATGAAATAGATCAGGTAGGAACGGGCGAGCTTGGCGTCGGGGATTACCCCCTCCTGCTGCAGGCGCTCGAGGATCTGGCCCGCGCCCATGCCGGGCTCGACCTCGACGATCTTCTCCTTGCCCTCGTACCCCTGGTACGGACGCTGGATCTTGAACCAGGACCAGCCGAGCATGGCCACCGGGATCAGGGCCAGGGCGAGCAGGACGAGCAATCCGAGCAGGATCCTCTTCCACGTGCCTGCTGGCTTGCTCTTGGATTTGCCTCGTGCCAAACCGCTCCTCCGCTTTCTCTACTTGGTGCCGACGGGCTCTGAGTCCAGAGCCTCCTGGAGAAGGATCTGGGCGGCGACGGCATCTATCCGTTCGGGCTCGCGCCGCGGATCGATGCCGGCCGCGCGCAGCCGCTCCTGGGCTTCGACGGTGGTCAGCGACTCGTTGACGAGCCGCACGGGCAGACCGGTGATCCCGGCGAGCCGGTCGCCGAAGCGCCGCACGCGCTCGGCGGCCTCGCCGCGCTGCCCGTCGAGCCCGACCGGCTCTCCGAGGACGAGCCGGCCGATGCCCTCGCGCCGGGCGATCTCCTCGATCGCCCGGATGGCGGAACGGTCGTTGCGGCGCGCCAGGGTGGTCAACGGCACGGCCAGGCGGCCCTCGGGATCCGAGATCGCCAGACCGATCCGCTTCTCGCCGAAGTCGATCCCCAGGGAGCGCATGACGCAGCGCATTGTAGTTGAGGTTTGGCGAGGGGGGATGGGGCCAACTCGCTTAAATACTGGCAAATGCTGAAGATAGCGTATAATCGCCAGACTCTCTGACAAGGAGAACGACATGGATGGCGCTCAGACCCTGAACGGTCTCCAGGTCTCCCGGACCCGGACGCGGCTGGTGGTGAGCCGGTTGTTCGGGCTGACCATCCTGTTCATGCTGGCTTTCGGCACCAGCCACTGGTCCGTTTACCCGATGATCGACCAGATGATCTTCCTTGCCGGAGTCGTCCTGGCGGTCGTGGGCTTCTGCGGACGCCTGTGGTGCCTCTCCTACATCGCCGGCCGGAAAAAGAGGATCCTGGTGATGGAGGGTCCTTACTCCCTGTGCCGGCACCCGCTGTACTTCTTCTCCCTGGTCGGCGGCATCGGCCTGGGCCTCTGCACCGAGACGTTCACCGTGGCCCTCCTTTTCGCGCTCGCCTTCACCGCGTACTATCCCCAGGCCATCCGCGGCGAGGAGACGTTCCTGAGCGACAACTTCGCGGAGTACGGGGAGTACAGGAAGAGGGTTCCGCTCTTCTTCCCGCGGTGGTCCAACTTCGTCGAAGGCGAAGGCACGGTCAGCGTGTGCGACTTCCGGCGCGAGCTCGTGGCGGCCGGCGGCTTCCTGCTGTGCATCGGGATCTTCGAGCTGGTGGAGTCCCTCCACCACGCGAAGATCCTGCCCACCTGGTTCCTGATCCCTTAGAATGTGTCCATGGACCTGACCTGCGAAATCCCCCGCGTGCCGCCCCATGAGTTCCCCGATCCCCAGCTCGATGTCGTTCAGAAATCGGGCGAGCAGTCCATCGTGCTCGGCGGCGGCTGCTTCTGGTGTGTCGAAGCCGTTTTGAAGGAGATGGATGGCGTGCTCTCCGTCCGCTCCGGCTATGCCGGCGGCACGGCCGAGACGGCTGATTACGAGTCCGTTTGCACCGGCAGGACGGACCACGCCGAAGTCATCGAGGTGCGCTTCGATCCCGCCCGGGTGAGCCTCGGGCAGATCCTCAAGGTGTTCTTCTCGGTGGCCCACGATCCGACCCAGCTCAACCGCCAGGGGGCTGACCGCGGACGGCAGTACCGCTCCGCCATCTTCACCATGGACGAAGAGCAGGCGCGCGTGGCCGCGGCCTACATCCGCCAGCTCGACGAGGCCAACGTGCTCGCCGCGCCGATCGTGACCGAGGTCGCTCCGCTGGAGAAGTTCTACGAGGCCGAGCTGTACCACCAGGACTACGCGGCGCGGAATCCCCGGCAGCCGTACATCCAGTACACGGCGGCGCCCAAGGTCGCCAAGCTGCGCAAGCACTTTGCGGACAAGTTGAAGCGCTAGAGACAGTCCGCGAGGCGACGGACCCCCTCCGCGAACCGCGCCGGCTCGGGCAGAAGCGAGAGCACGAGGAAGTCGTCCGTCTCGAAGTCGAAGAAGTAGCCGGGGTGGACGAGCACGCCGGCCCGTTCGAGGATCTCCAACGCCAGCTCCTCGTCCGATTGCGGCAGGCTGAAGCGGAGCACGGCCGACCAGCCCCCCGCGGGCTCCAGAAGCTCGGTCTTCATTATATCCCTCAGGCTCTCGAGATTGCTCCGAATCCGTCCGAGGATCTCAGAGCGGATGCGCGGCGCCAGCTTCAGAATGCCAGGGAGCGCCCGCTGGACCGGCGTCCCTACCGATAGGTAGCTGTCCGCCACCATCTCCAGCGCCTCCACCGCCCGGCGCCGGAGGTTGGCGGGTCCGCCGACCCGGATCCAGCCCAGCTTCCAGGAAGGCAGTCCGGCGCTCTTCGAGAGCCCGCCCAGCGAAAAGGAGAGCGCTTCCCCGGAAGCCGCCGCCGTGGGACCCGCCCAGAGACCCTCTTCAAGGGGATAGTCGGCGAACACCTCGTCCGAGATCAGCGGCAGCCCGCGGGAGGCGCACAAACCAGAGATCGCGGCCTGCTCCGCCACCGAGAGATAGGCGCCGGTCGGGTTCCCCGGATGGACCAGGGCGAGGAGCCGCGTGCGGGGAGTGAGAGAGAGCTCCAATCGCTCGACGTCCAGGGCGAAGCGCCGGCCGGGAGCGAGATGGACGTGGGAGAGAGAAAGCCCTTCGAGAGCCGCCAGGCTGTCGAGCAGGGGGTAGGACGGCGCCGTGGTCAGCACCTCGTCCCCGGGATCGCCGAAGAGCTTGAAGAGGAAGGAGTAGGACTCGCTCGTCGAAGCCGTGAGGACGAGATCGTCCGGCGAGACCGTATCCCCAGGAGTCGACAGCGAAGCGGCGAGCGCCTCGCGGGCGGCGAGCGTTCCCCGCGGATGAGGCTCGTAGACGAGATCGGCTCCGCGGCGGAGGATCTCCGCCAGCTCCTCCTCCGGATAGGGGATGCCGACCCGCGTCGGATTCGTCTCGGTCAGATCGAGGACCGGCAGCCCGCGCGCCTTCCGTTCCTCGACCGCCCGCGTCAGGCGGTTCGTGGGGTGCTCCCAAGGGAGACGGTGCGACCAGCGGATCTGTGGGGCAGTCATGGGAACTCGTAGAGACGTCCCCAGTACGCTACCACCACGCTGCCGGGTGTACAGGGTCGGGGCGTCTCATGGCCTCAGGTACCACGGACGCCGACAGCACACCCTGGAAACATCCCCTCGGCCGATTCTCAGTCCGCGGCACCGACCGGGGTGAACGGTTCTGCCGTGGGAGACGCCCCGACCCTGTTCACCCGGCAGCGTGGTGGTAGCGTACTGGGGCGTCTCTACGCACAGGACAACTGGAACGCGGTCACCGAGCCTCCAGCTCCCGGAGCCGCTCCTCGAGCTTCCGGCGGGCGGCCCTCTCCTCGGCGAGCGCGGCTTCGGCTTCAGCCCGCGCGCCTTCGAGCTCGTCGGTCCAGAGGAGCGGCTTGCCGGCCGCGGGGTCGAACAGCCGCAGGCGCTCCCCCTCGGGCCGGAGGATCAGTTCCGTGGTCCGGCTCGCGAGCGAGCCGTCCTCGGCAGGCACGATCGGCTGATAGCGTCCTCCCTCCAGCCGGAACCCCTGGAGACGCGGCCTCAGCCAGTCGCCGTAGGGATCGAAGAGCACGTACTCCTCGACCCCGATCCGCTCATAGACGTCCTTCTTCTTCCCCCGGTCCTCCCTGCGGGTCTTGCGCGAGGTGACCTCCACGATCAGGGCGGGCGGAGTCTCCTCCCATAGCAGGTAGTTGGGACGGTCCCACTTGGTCACTCCCTTGGCCAGCAGCACGTCCGGAGCGAGCGCCGCCGAGGGATCACCCTTGCGGTAGCAAAGGAAGAGGTTGCCTCCCACCCAGACGTCAGGCACGCCAGCGAAGCGGCGCTCGAGCGCCTCGATGAGGTCGGCCATGATCTTGCGGTGGAGCGTGGTCTCGGCCATGGGCTGGCCGTCGGAGGTGGGATACTCCATCTCCTGCTCGAGCGGAATCGCGCTCATGCATGTCCTCCTTCCCACGACGGTCGCGCCATCAAATCACGAACCCGCGCGAGGACGCAACCTCTGATCCTTCATGGTAGCACGCGCAAACCGGCGCCGCTTGGACGCCTTCCGCGTTGCAGCTTGCCTCGCGTTGCAATAAACTGCAACGCAACGGAGGCAACGCATGACACGGAGCGAGTACGAGGCGCGGCGGCGCCGGCTCGACGAGGAGCTGCGCGCGGTTCTGGAAGCGGTGCAGGCAGGCCACCAGGCGAGGGTCCAGTTGCTGGACCTGATGTGGGGCATGTCCAGCACGGGGGTGCCGGAGGCCCAGGCTCCTCCTCCGACAGCCCCGGAGCTGCCGGAGCCCGAGCCTCGCCCGAGGCGTCGCGGGGCCGGCGAGCTCCTGGACGGTGTCCTGGAGATCCTGCCGGGGCTCCCGGAGCTCTTCACCAAGGACGACATCGAGAAAGCGCTGGGCGAGCGGATCGACCGCGCCTCCCTCTTGCGCATCCTGCGCGAGCTTGAGCAGGACGGCTGGCTCCGCACCGAGACTCTCGGCCGCGGCCGATATCCGACGGTGTACCGCCGGGCGCATTCCGCGGCACCGCCCCCGGATTCGGGAGACGGCGCCGAAACCGCCTGACGCTGGGCGGAGGACGTGGCACCGTTCGCCGTCGCCTCCGCTCATCGCCCGGATGTTTCCCGCCGCGTTGCTGCGCGCTCCGTGAGCCGCCAGATGCCGCGCTGCAACGAATCCGCAACGCAATGACGGCCTCTGGAGACGGTTTGCCACGCTCCCGCGCTTTCCGGACGCGCTACGAAAGCTCCAGGCAACGCTCCCGTTCTTTCGGCAGCGTTGCCGCGATCCTCCGCAGCGCAGCCCCCAAACGCGGCAGCGTGGCAATCAACTGCCGTAGCGTTGCCCGTCAACGCGGGAGCGTTGCAATCAACCGCAGTAGCGTTGCCTACCAATGCGGCAGCGCAGCCCGTTGTCACGGCAGCGTTGCCGGCGAACGCGGGAGCGTGTCAAATGTCTTCCGCAGCGTTGCAGGAACGCTCCTCAGCGTTGCCGCAGTCCTCCGCTGCCTGGCGGGAGTGTTCCGGAGCGCAGCAGGAGGACTCGGCCGCGCTGCGGGAGAACGGAGCGCAGCGGCAGGAATCCGGGGGAGGTCCTCCGGCATCTTCGGGGCGACTGGTTACGATTCCGGCACGAGCCGATTCAAGCGGTCTGAGACAGCTCCGAACTACGTTCTCTCCCTGCCAGGCTCCGCCGAGTCAGGCTCGTCCCAGCGGTCCCACGGATCAGGCGGCACGGCAGGAACGTTGGCGAGGACGCGATCGAAGGCCGCGGGGTCACCCTGCCGGGCAAGAGCTTCCAGGTAGTCCTCTGTCATCAGGGCGGACATCTTCTCCGCTACCGCCGTGCTGATGAGGTGGTTGATCGAGACCTTTTCCTTTCGGGCAAGATCCTTCAGGTGCCGATGCAGCGAGTCAGGAAGGCGGATGCTGAGAGTTGCCATGGTCAACCTCCGATGACATCGAGGAACGCCTTGGGGGTTACTGCCTGAATCCCGAAGCGTTCGGCCGCCGCGAAGTCCTTTCCGTTGTAGGTGACGATGTGTGTGGCCCGGGAGGCGACGGCAAGCTCCAGGACCATGTCGTCCTTCGGGTCGGGCAGGCTCGGTCGCCAGAGAAAGTAGATCTTCTGCCGGTGCGCAACAGAGCTGAGGTACTGAACGACCGAGAGGACGGCTTCCTCGCTCAAGGCCGTGGCGCGCAGCAGCACGTCCTCATACTCCAGTATGAGTGGCACCGAGACGCTGATCTCGAAGCGTCCCTCCCTCAGCAGCGAAACGAGCCGGAACGCCACGCCCTCGCGAGAACGAAATGCCGACACGAGGACGTTGGTGTCGAGCACGACCCGCACGGCGCCTATGGTAGCACATACGGTATCAGGCTCGGTTGGAGCCGACAGATCCGGAACGCCGAGAGCGGGCCCGCCGGAACCTCCGCGGGCATCCGGCAGTCCAATAGAGGCATGAGACCGCTATCTTTCGCTCTCATCGTCCTGACGCTGGCCAGCTTCCCCTCACGTCCGGCCGTCGCGACCGCCTGCTTCAATCCGGAGCTGTCCGAGCCGTGCATGGCATTCTGGAGATCGGACGCCGTGTTCCTGGGGAAAGCGGTCGCGGTGCAGAAGCTGCCTGGCGATCTGCTGAGCACTCGCTTCGAGGTCGTCGAAGCGTTCCGCGGCGTCTCCGGGCCCGAGGTCGAGGTCGAGACCGGCTCGGCGCAACAGGCGTTCGGATACGAGCTCACGGTCGGCGAGAGCTACATGATCTACGCTTTCCGCACGAGCGGCGGGGGGCTGGCGACGTCGATCTGCAAAGGCACGGGACCGCTCGCCAGGGCCGGGGAGGATCTGGCCTATGCGCGCCAGGCGGTGGTGGATGGCCCGCGCACCTCGGTCATCGGCCGCGTCGCCCGCGAGGAGCGCCCGGCGATCGACAGCGCTTTGTCCCTCACTCCGCTCGCCGGCGTCCGGGTGACGGCGGAGGGCTCCGGAGGCCGGCGGTTCTCGGCGGTGACCGATGCCGCGGGCGAGTATGCCGTCACCGGGCCGGATCAAGGCACCTGGACGGTGCGGGCCGAGGTGCCGGCCGGCCAGCCACCCGCCCCGCCGGTGGAGGTACAGGTGCCGCCGGGGCAGTGTGCGCTGGCGAATCTCGCGTCGAGCACCCTGGGCGTCGTCCGCGGCCGGCTGCTCGACGCGCACGGCCGGCCGGCCGCCCATCGCTGGGTCTACCTCGCCCCCCTGAGCGCTCTGCCGGCCGGCCTGTTCCCTGTCTCCTCCGAAGCGGTGGAGACGGACGGCCAGGGCCGCTGGGTCCTCCGGCAGGTGCCGGAGGGCGAGTACGTCCTCCTGGCCGCCAGGGCGGAGGGCGAGACCGATCCGCTGCTTCCCCCGGTCCTCTTCCCCGGTACCCGTGAGCGGGAGGAGGCCGGCCGTGTGCGGGTGGAGGCCTCGAAGGAGCGCGAGTTGGCGGACTTCCGTCTGCCCCCGCCGCTCGTGCCGCGCCGGGTTTTCGGAGTGCTGCGCTGGAGCGACGGCCGGCCGGTCGACGGTGTCCGGGTGAGCCTGCGGGAGGCGAGGGTCGAGACCAACGTCATGACGGACCCGGACGGCAGCTTCCATCTGAGCGGCTTCGAAGGGCGGGCGTACGAGCTGCTCGCCGCGTGCAAGAGAGAAGGCGGCGTCCTGGAGACGGAGCGGCGGAAGCTGAAGCCGGGCAAGGGCGAGGTCCGCTTAGAGCTAGCGCTCGACCGCCCCGCCCCGATGCACAGAGAGGACGAAGCGTACTGGCTGGAGGACTGCCCGGAGCCCTGATAGGACGGAGCCGGCGGCCTTGCCTTACCGTTGCCAGCGCAGCTGGAACTCCAGCTCATCCGTGTCGTCAGAGCGCTCGTGCTCGACGCTGAAGCTGGCATCTGCGGGGATGTAGAGGCGCTCGCCGGCTACTTGAATCTCGAAGGGCTGGCCGGCATCGAGAGCGTCGGCGAGGCGGCGCAGCTTGGCCGTGAAATCCTTGACGGAATAGATCTTCTCTACATCGCGATCGGGGCTTTTGGGCATCCTGGATCTCCTCGTGGCGTTCAACAGGGCAAGCATATCCCAGGGCTCTCGCGTAGGATTCTCCCGGCATGCCCAACCGCCCGGATCCCTTCCTGTGGGCCTTCCCAGCCTTGCTGGCGCTCTTCGTTCTGGGCTTCGGGGCGGTCCATGCCGTGAACGTTCCCTACTGGGACGACTGGGAATTCACCGAGGTCGTCGCCGGCACCGAGCCCTTCACCTGGGATTGGGTCTTTACCCCTCACAACGAGCACTGGCTGGTCTGGCAGAAGCTCTTCATCTACGCCTGGGCTCGGCTCACGTCATGGAACGTTGCCGTGGCCGCGCTGTTTCCGGCTCTCCTGATTTGCGGGGGCTCCCTGTTCCTGGTGAGGCGCGAGGTGGCGACACACGGGGACTTGCCCGCCGGCACGCGGCGGCTCCTGGCCGCGGGCCTTTCCCTCTGGCTGCTCAGTCTCCGCCAGCACGAGAACCTGACGTGGTCGTTCGAGCTCTCCTGGGGCGCGTTGTTCCTCATCGCCATCGCCTTCAGCCTTGTCTGGCGGACCTTTCGCACCGAAGGACGCGGGAGCGCCCTCGTGGCGGCCCTTCTGGTCCTGGCCACCTTTGACAACGCCGCCGGCCTGGCTCTGGATTTTTACGTGATCGGATACGCGCTGGTGGCCGCCCTCCGGAGGCGGCTGCGCGCCCGCGACGCCGTACTGGCCTTGACGGCCGGGCTTCTCCTCGCGGCGTACTTCATCTCCCGCGAGGGCGCCATCCAAGGGGCGGCTCCGTCAGTCTTCTTCACAAATCCGCTGCGGGCCGTGGCCTACTGTCTGGTGTACGCCGGCAACTCGGTGGCCTTCCTCTGGCCGCTGGCAATCCTTTTCTCGCTGCTGTCGCTGTGTCTTCTGGCGGCGGCCCTGCGCCGCCGGTTGCGGGCGGACGGCGTGAAAGCCTGGGCGGATCTTTACGGCGAGCGGCCCCTGTTGTTCATCGGCCTTTTCATGATGGCAATGGTGGCATTCGGCCGCATGGGACACCACATCGAGCATGCCGCCGCCTCCCGCTACGGCACGCTCAGCGTGCTGCTCCAATGGGACCTTTGGACATATTCCTTCGCCACCCTCCGGCCGCGCCTGAGCCCGCGCGCCCTGAGGGCGGGGCTGTGGACCGCTCTCGCCATCTTTCTGGGGGGCTGGTCCATGGGTTTCGCGGAGGCCACCCTGGTGATCGGTCACCGCGTCCGGGCCCTCGAGGCTTTCGAACGGTGCGCCTCCGCGCCCGCCGCGGATTTGAGGCGATGCCCCGGCGAAAAGGTCTATCCGAATCAGGAAGTTCTGGTCCGGCGGGTGCAGATCCTCAGGGAAAAGCGCCTCTCCTTTTTTCACCCTGGCAAACCGTGAGCTTCCGGGGTGGCTCCGCTACTGTGCACAGACGTTGTCGATCCAGAGATCCTGCCCGCCGATCATGAAGGAATCGATCTGCGATCCGGTGATCGTGACGGTGCCTGTCCTGCCGCTGACCGGCGGTGGAGTCGCCGCGCTGGTGACGCTCACGTTCGCGGTTCCGAGGACCGCCGGAGCCGCCGCGAGCTGGCCGCGATAGACCCCGCTGCCGTTGACCGCAAGGTTTTCATAGCCGCCGAGGTCCAGGTAGGAGAGAGTCACTTTGCGGACGATGAAGCCGAGCCTGCGGAGGTCGAACAGCATGTTGATGTAGATCGTCCGCAGGCTCTGGCCGGGCAGGGAGACAGGCGCCATGTGGGTGTAGGCGCGATAGAACGCCGTGCCGGCGGGGAGCAGGGAGAAGTTGTAGACGTAGGCGTCGATCCCATTCATCGAGAAGGCGAGGTCGCCGCTGGCCTGGCCGACGGGGGCTCCGTAGGTTGTGCCCAGCGGCGGAGGCGGCCCGAAGTTGACGCAGACCTGAGCCTGGGAGGGGAGCGCGAGCAGGGTGCCCACGAGGGCGAGAAGAAGGACAGGTTTCGTTTTCATGATCATCTCCTTTCGCCAGTGAGGCGACGGTGGGAGATGGATCACAACATCAGCGGACGACGACTTCCGAACCCATCTCGATCTCGGCTCCGGCGGCGAGCGCGGCATCCGTATCGGTATCCAGGTTGGAGGCGATGTCGGGCAGAGGTTCTTCGGAAAAGATCAGAAGAGGTTGATAGCGCCCGACGCCGTCGAGGACGACGGAGGCTGTCAGCTCTCCCCGGCGGCGGGAGCAGGGGGGCTCGGTCGAGCAGCGCAGGATCAGCTCCGTGTCGTTGCGGTAGACCCGCAGCTCGCT
>DASUNJ010000577.1:0-3364 GCA_036277235.1 Thermoanaerobaculia bacterium
AACTGGGTGGGGGCGGGGAGAGGGGATCAACCGGAGAGGATGAGGTCTACCACGTGGCGAGGCGCGTTTTCGAGCTGAACGGCCAGCGCCACGAGCTGACCATGCTCAAGCACCTGACGCCCGAGCTGCGCCGCCAGGAAGTGGACATCTGGAAGAAGGCGATCCGGACCATGAGCCACGAGATCAACAACTCGCTCGCTCCGATCGCCTCGCTCGCCCGCTCGGCCCGCCACATCCTGGAAAACCCCGAGCACCAGGAACGTCTCGGCGGAGTGCTGGACGTGATCGAAGAGCGCTCGTCCCACCTGCGCGACTTTCTGGAGAGCTACGCCCGCTTCGCCCGCCTGCCCGCGCCGGTCAAGCGCGAAGTGGAATGGAAACCTTTTCTCGACGAGCTGCGCGGGCTCTTCCCCTTCCTCCTGGAAGGCGAGCCGCCCCTCCGGCCGGGCTTCTTCGACCCCGGCCAGGTCCAGCAGGTCCTCATCAACCTTCTCAAGAACGCGCAGGAATCAGGCAGCGCGCCCGAGGAGATCCGCGTCTCCCTGGAACCCACGGCGGACAGGGGAGTCCGCCTCAAGGTGATGGACCGGGGAACGGGCATGAGCGAAGAGGGGATGCGCAAGGCGCTGCTGCCCTTCTTCACCTCGAAAGCGACCGGCTCCGGCCTGGGCCTTCCCCTCTGCCGCGAGATCGTGGAAGCCCACGGCGGCCATCTCCGCGTGGAAAGCCGCGAGGGGAGAGGGACCTCCGTAGTCTGCTGGCTGCCGGGGGAGTGAGGGGCTGAGCCCCTTTCCATCGTTCCCCTCTTCAGTTGGGAGCCTCTCGTCAGGATTTGCTATAATGAGGATCAGCTCCACGTAACAAGAATGCTCCGCCCCTGGCTGAGCTCCTGGGAGGGTGAGGCCTTTGAGCTTCCAGACCGATGACTTGACCTTGTTGGCGCTGGGCATCCTCGACGACCAGTCGGTGGACCCCGAGCGACCGGCCTTGGTCAAGGGCACCCATCTACGTTGGGCGCCGGCCCAAGAGCTGGGTTTCCCCTGGCATGGCTTCTACCTCTTCCGGCGCGAGCACCAGCCGCGCATTCTCGTCTGCCTGAGCCCGCACCTCGAGGGCCTGCGCACGGGCAGCACTCGCGGCATGCAGCTTGACACCCGGCTCGGCCGCCTCAGCACTTCCCATGCCCTGGTGTGGACCGACGACTTCGCTCCGACCGGGACGGTCGAGGCCGACGGGCGCGACGGCCTGCGTTTCGAGCTGCCGGCGGACGTCGAGGCGGGCAGCGTCGAGGTGCGGATCGGATTCCGTGACCCGGGGATCCACCTCGTGCGGACTTGTATCGACTTCCGGCGGTTCGATCTCGGCATAGGGCCGAGCCCGCGCACCGAGAAGGGTGTGGTCTTCGACGTCGAGCCTCCGCCGATCAGCCCGCCGATCTCGGAGACCAGTATCGAGGAGTGGAGCGGTACTCCCCGTGGCCTCGTGGTCTCGCGGCGGACGGGGGTCGACCTGCCCTGCGCCGCGCGCAAGGTCGACCTGCTGCTCACCAACCGGGCGGCTCTCCGCATCCAGGCGCTCGACGCGAACGGCACCGTCCTTGCCACCCGCGATCTTCAGAAAGGCGAGCTCACCGCCGGTCTCGTGACCCTGAACGGTGAAGCGATCACGCAGGTCGTCTTCCAGACCCCCGCGACCGACGCGGGGCTCCTCCACGAAATCTGTTTCGAATGTCCCACCTCCGGAGGAAGCGAGTCCGAGATCGAGGTCAAGGCCCTTTCGGGCACGGCGGTCGTGGTGCGAAAGGCCGTCCGAGGCTCGGCCGGGCAGATTGTCTCCGCGACGCTCACAGGAAATGGGATCACGGCCGTCGAGATCGCTCCCGGACCGGCGGCGCTGGTCGACCTCTGTTATGTCCCCTCCAAGCAGGGAGTGACCTTCGGATGGGAGGAGGTTCCGGGATTCACCTACCCGCTCTGCCTGCCGGTGGCGCACCCCGACTACCCGTGCGCAGGCAAGCCCATTACGGTCAACGAGGCCGAGAAGCTGGCGGTGTCGCGGGTGACCTATCGCGCTCCCAAAGGTTGGGACCAGGGCTTCCTCGCGTTGCACGACGAGCTCGTGCTGCTGGTCCAGGGTGGACCCGGCGGCGGCGCGATGGCGTCGCGGGTCCATCCCGAGCTCTCCGGCACGCCGCTCTCGCCGGCCAGGCAGGAGGAGGCCCCGAAGATCCCCGGACTGCGCCCGCTCGACCTCATCTACCTCGCCAGCCTGCACCCGGCGATGGCGCAGATGCTCGGCCTCTACTTCACGGACCAATCGGTGGCGGAGGGAGTGGGCTACGACTACCTGCTCCTCGCCGATCCCACGGGCGTGCTCGGCGGCAGTGCGGAGAGCGCCCTCGCCTGGCTCGCCTTCACGCCCGACCCGACGAAGATCTTTGCCACGCTCGTTCCCGATTGCCAGGCGACCACCCGGCCGCCGATCGCCCCACCGAGCGAGGCTCGCGCCTACGCGCTGCCAGGCGCGGCGACGCGCGTGATCGACAACACGCTGCAGGAGGCGCCCGGCAACGTCGGCCTCTGGTGGAAGCTGCCCGCCGACTCGACCGTGCCCGACCCGGACCGTCTCGTCTTCTACTTCCCCAAGCGAGTGTTCCTCGGCACCGCCACCAAGCCGGCGGAGGAGCCCGTCGCCGTCGCCTACCAGCTCGTGCCGCACCTCTCGCCGGTGCTCGTCTCCGAGCCCGATCCGCAAATCCCGCCGCTTCCTCCCAACCCCCGCAGCGCGGACTGGCCGCCACCGCCGATCGAGCTTCACGTGGTCGACGGCAACCTGCCGGAGGGCTGGTACAGCTACCGTATCGCGGGCCAGGACCTCTTCGGCCGGCAGAGCCCGCTGAGCCCTTCGGCACGCTGGTATCAGTGGGACCCACCGCCGCCGAAACCCGGCGAGCCCGCGCCGCAGCCTCCCTGGTATTACCAGCCCGCGGGTCATCGCGACATTCACTCCTATGCGGTGGCCCTGCTCGACAAGATCCCGCCGCCGCCGCCGCTGGGTGTCGAGGCCTGGGCGCTCGATCCGCTCGACCGCTGGCTGCTCGAGGACCCGCCCTACCTGAAGTGGCGAAAGGACAATGGCGACAAGCTCGTCGGGCTGCGCGTGCGCTGGCGCTGGACGCAGATGCAGCAGGTGCAGGCGCGCGACACTCGGGAGTTCCGCCTCTACTACCAGCCGGGGCGCTGGAACGCCCTCCTCGCCATGACCGTGAAGGTCAACGCCGCCGCCTCGGTCGCGGAGAGCGAGGTGGAGCTCGACCTCGCCGATTCCCACCCGCCCGGCACCTTCGCCAAGACGCGCTTGCGGG
>DASUNJ010000578.1:0-3456 GCA_036277235.1 Thermoanaerobaculia bacterium
AGGCCGCCGCGGTCCACAGCGCTCCGCGCCACTGCCAGCGCAGGGTGGCGCAGATCACGGCGAAGATGAAGTAGGCGATGAACGGGTTGGTCGTCCCCGCGGTGAAGAACAGCATCAGCGAGAAGAAGGCCAGATCCATCCCCTGCGTGACGAACCGGTGCCGCTCGGAGATGGCGTCCGAGCGCCAGACCAGCGCCGCGATCGCCAGGGAGTAGCCGACATAGCTCACGAGGAGGGTGTATGCGACTTCCGGATGCCGCGCGGGCTCGGAAGGGTCGAACCAGACCGCGAGCGACGAGACGGCCGCGAGGACGACCCGCCCGGACGCGATCAGCCTCTCGGCCCGGCTTTCGGACGAATCCCTCTCTGGCGAGTCCAACGGCTCCATCTCAGGCGGGCTCCATGGAAGGTGGATGATAGCCTTGCCGCGCCGCGGCTTTAACCAACGATAGATTCCCCCGCCCCCCTCGCCTGCCTATACTCCCGCTGGCCGGGAATTCAGATTCCTTCGATTTGTTATACGCGTTGTCTCTTTTCCTCGAATGTCGGGCGCGTGGCTGGGGGGAAGACGTTCGGCTCTGCACAACCAGATCTGTCCCGCCGCACGTGCACGGCGGCACTGAAGGACTGATGTCCTTGTTGTCATGTCATCGTCTGCAACCCCTAGCTGGATCGTGAGATCCGAGGAGAGAGTGTATGAAACGATTCCTTGCCATGTCGGCCCTGCTCGCCCTGTTCGGCGCAGCGGCGGCCCAGGCCCAGGTCGAGGAGGTGTTCCCTCTTACGCCTGCGCCTGCCGCTCCCGGTGGTTCCTTCAACGAGTCTGCGACGCTCTGGTTCGTGGAGCTCAAGGGCAGCCCCAAGGCTGACGGCGGCTCGGCCGCGGACCTGTCCGGCAAGCGCAACAAGTTCCGGCAGGAGGCCGCCAACATGGGCGTCCTCTTCACCGAGCGCTTCGTCTACGACGACCTGTTCAACGGCTTGTCGATCGCGGTCCGCACCAGCGACGTGCCCCGCCTGAAGCGGCTCGATTCGGTGGCGGCGGTCTATCCCGTCGAGACGGTCGCCATGCCGGAGCCCCAGCCTGGCGACAATCCGAACCTGGCCACGGCGATCAGCCAGACCCAGGCCGACATCGCGCAGAACAGCCTCGGCCTGACCGGCGCGGGCGTGCTCGTGGCGGTCATGGACACCGGCATCGACGTCGATCATCCGGACCTGGGCGGCTGCTTCGGCCCGGGCTGCCGGGTCGAGGTCGGCCATGACTTCGTCGGCGACGCCTACAACAACGACTCCGCCTCCCCCGGCTTCAACCCGATCCCGACCCCCGATGACAATCCGGACGACTGCAACGGCCACGGCACGCACGTGTCGGGCATCGTCGGCGCCAACGGCACGGTCAAGGGCGCTGCGCCCGGCGTGACCTTCGGTGCCTACCGCGTGTTCGGCTGCGCCGGCTCGACCAGCGCCGACATCATGATCGCCGCCATGGAGCGGATCGCCAAGGACGGCGCCGACGTGCTCAACATGAGCATCGGTTCCTCCTTCCAGTGGCCGCAGTACCCGACTGCGCAGGCGGCCACCCGCCTGGTCGAGAAGAAGGGCATCGTGGTCGTGGCCTCGGCCGGCAACAACGGCGCCAACGGCCTCTGGGCCACGGGCGCTCCCTCGCTCGGCGAGAAGGTGATCTCGGTCGCCTCCTTCGACAACACGCACTTGCGGGCCCGGGCCTTCACCATCTCGGCCGACAACCTGGCGATCGGCTACAACCGGGCGACCGCCGCCCCCGCCTCGCCGCTCTCGGGAACCTTCCCGCTGGCGCGCACGGGCACGTCCGCCTCGGCGGCCGACGCCTGCAACGCTCCCGCCGGAGTCCCTCCCGCCCTGGGCAGCCTGACCGGCAAGGTCGCGCTCATCCGCCGCGGCACCTGCGGCTTCCATGAGAAGGCCCGCAACGCCGAGATCGCCGGGGCCATCGGCGTGGTGATCTACAACAACGTGCCGGGCATCCAGAACATCACCGTGGCCGGCGTCCCGGCCATCACCATCCCGGTAGTCTCGGTCAGCCAGGCCTCCGGCAACCTGATCGACGGGCGACTGGCCTCCGGCGCGGTCAGCCTCACCTGGACCGGCAACTTCGTGAGCGAGCCGAACCTCACCGGCAACACGATCTCGGCCTTCAGCTCCTACGGCCTGTCGCCGACCCTGGACATCAAGCCGGACATCGGCGCTCCGGGCGGCCTGATCTTCTCGACCATCCCCCTCGAGCTGGGCGGCCATGGGAACAACAACGGCACCTCGATGTCGTCGCCGCACGTGGCGGGCACGGTAGCCCTCCTGCTGGAGGCCCGTCCGGGCCTGACTCCCGAGGAGGTGCGCACGCTGCTCCAGAACACCTCCGAGCCCAAGGCCTGGTTTGGCAATCCCACCCTCGGCTTCCTGGACAACGTCCATCGCCAGGGCGCCGGCATGGTGCAGATCGCCGACGCGGTCCAGACCACGTCGCACGTGACGCCGTCCAAGCTGGCCCTGGGCGAGAGCGAGAATGGCCCGGCCATCCGCACCCTCACCGTGACCAACAACGGCGCCACGGCCGTGACCTACAACCTGGTGCACACGTCCGCGCTGGCCACCGGCCCGAACACCTTCGTGCCGGCCTTCTTCAACGCCCCGGCCTCGGTCGCCTTCAGCTCGCCCACGGTCACCGTGGCGGCCGGCGGCATCGCCACCTTCGACGTGACGATCTCCCCGAACCCGGGCCTCGCCGACCGCAGCATCTACGGCGGCTACATCGTGCTGTCCCCGCAGGCCGGCGGCCAGCTGCTCAGCGTGCCTTTCGCGGGCATCAAGGGCGACTACCAGAGCATCCAGGTGCTCGTCCCGACGGTCAACAACTTCCCCTGGCTCGCCAGGCAGGTGGGCACCGGCTTCGTCAACCAGCCGGCTGGCGCCACCTACACCCTGGTGGGCAACGACGTGCCGTTCCTGGTGATCCACTTCGACCACCAGGTGGAGCGCCTGGAGGTCGAGGTCCGCAACGCGGCCAACGGCCAGAAGCTCCACCCGGTGTTCTCGAACGCGATCGAGGACGAGTTCCTGCCGCGCAACAGCGGCGCCGCGACGTTCTTCGCCTTCGCGTGGGACGGCACCCGGCAGCACAACAACGGCAACGACAAGGTTAAGTTGGTTCCGGACGGCCAGTACACGCTCACCGTCAAGGTCCTGAAGGCCCTCGGCGACGAGAACAATCCGGCCCACTGGGAGACCTGGACCTCGCCCGTCGTCACTCTCGACCGCCCGTAAGAAGCGGTCTCTCTTGAAGTGCGAAGGCCGGCGGGTTTCCGCCGGCTTTTTTGTTTGAAGGACCAAAAGGACGCAAAGGACCTAAAGGACAAAGAATCCGGTGTCCTTTAGGTCCTTTAGGTCCTTTGCGTCCTTTTGGTCCTTCCGGAGAGC
>DASUNJ010000579.1:0-5686 GCA_036277235.1 Thermoanaerobaculia bacterium
GCAGCTGCCTGAGGGAGGACGCCTCAGCACTCCAGGGCGTTCGCTAGAGTTTTCTAAGCTCAGGGTCCCCCAAATCACCGGGACTGGCTCAGATCCGGGGGAAGACACTACCTTCGCCCCGGTTATCCGACAGGCTCCTAGGAATTCTTTCCCGATGACTGGAGAAGATTCCCGATGACCGGGAGAGCATTCCCGGTGACTGGGAAGCCTTCCCGATGACTGGTAAAACTCTCCCGATGAGCGGGAATCTCTTCCCGACGCCGGGAGAAGATTCCCGATGACCGTGAATCCTTACCCGATGACTGGAGAGGATTCCCGATGACTGGGAATCGTCTCCCGCAGCCGGGAATCCTTTCCCGATGACCGGGCGGGGATTCCCGCGACCGGGAAAGCTCTCCCGATCAATGGGAAGGATTCCCGATGACCGGGAATCCTTCTGGATGACCGGGAGAAGGTCCCGAGTGGCCCGTTCCCCCGCCGGCAAGACTGATCACTCCGTCAGCTTGTGGTCGTAGCTCACCACCCGGGCGAGCTTCCAGCCGCTGGCGTCTTTCTTCCAGACCTGGGTGAACCTGGCGATCTCCACCAGTTTGTCCGGCTGGCCTTCCGTCTTCTTGTAGAAGCGGTGGACGCCCACTTCGACGGCCCCGTAGTTGTTGAGGGGGTAGACCTCCAGGCTGCCTTCGATCAGCTCGCGCCTCGCCCGGTAGTCCACTCCCGTCTTCTGCCTCTCGCACATCCCTCGGATGTTCTCTACGAACTGAGCTCCGGAGGTCGAGACCAGTCCCCCCTTGTCGTGGAACATCTCGAAGTCGTCGGTCACGAGGGCGGCGAGCGCCTGGACGTTGCAGGTGTTGAAGACGGCGTCGAAGAGCGCCTTGTCGCTTGCGGCGATCTCGTCGTAGAGCTCTTTTGTAGCGACCGGACCGGCTGTCTGCGCGCTCAGGACGTTCGCCAGCAGGAATGCGCAGATCGCCAGACAGATGCTCCGGAGTGCCTTGATGGTCATGCGTCCTCTCCTCCTGCCCGGCCCCTACGAGGAGCTCACCGCGCGGGTTTCAGGAGCTTCGTCTTGCGGACGGCGTCAGCCTTCACTCCACCAACGCCAGCACCCGCAGAGGGCTGCCGCTGCCGTTGACGACCTTGAGCGGCGCGGCGATGACCACCGCTCCCGTCGGCGGGAGCTGGTCGAGATTGCGGAGGCTGGCGAGGCCGAACTTGCCGGCTCCGTGCATCAGGGTGTGATTGGGGAAGGGGGGATCGAAAGTGCCGGCCTGGCCGGCGTCCGTGCCCACGGTCTCCACGCCTACGCCGAGGATGTCCCGCTCGTGGATCAGGAAAAGGGATGCCTCCTGGTGGAAGCCGGGGCTGTGGGGACCGTCCGGGCCGACGTTCAGAAAATCCTCGGCGCCGGTGCGCCGGCTCCAGCCGGTGCGCAGCAGCACCCAGGCGCCGCGGGGGATGCGGCCGTGCCGGGCTTCCCAGGCGAGCAAGCCTTCGCGGGTGAGGAGGAAGTCCGGATTCGCCTCCACCTCGGCCGTCACGTCCACCACGCAGGCAGGGCCCACGAAGCGGCGGGCCGGGATGGTGTCGCAGGCGTTGTCCGGCAGATCCTTGCCGGTGATCCAGTGGACTGGAGCGTCGAAGTGCGTGCCCGTGTGCTCGCCGAGATGGAGGGTGTTCCAATACCAGCCCGGGCCCTTGTCGTCATAACGGGAGATCGCCTCGACCGTTACCCCCGGCGAGGAGGCGAACTGCGGCGGCAAGCCGATGACCGGCGTGTCCGGTCCGAGGGGCTGCGTGAGATCGACGACGCGGACGCGGCCGGCGTCGAGCTCGGCCACGAGCTGCTGCAGGATGCTCATCGGCGGTCTCCTTCTCCCTGGGGCGCGGCGAGCCGCCGCAGGTGGCGTTGGAACTCGAAACGGCTTTCCAGGTAGTGCAGATCGATGAAGTAGCTCGGCGGCCCCTGCGGCTCGACCTTGGCCACCAGGCAGGCGAGCTCCTTGGCGGCGAGGGCGTCGGCGAAGGCCTGGCGCAGCTCATCCTCGGTGCGGCAGGTGCCGGTGCGGGTCACTCCCGAGGCAGCGGCGATGGCGGCGAGATCCGATCCCGTGGCGGTCGCGGTGGTGAAGCTCCGGCCGACGGAGAGCAGGACCTCGTTGTCGAACACCAGATGAATGAGATTGGCCGGGCGGTACCGGGCCAGGGTGGTGAGGCTCCCGAGATTCATCAGCAGCGAGCCGTCGCCGTCCACCACCACGACCTGCAGCTCGGGGCGGCTCAGGGCAACTCCCAACCCGACCGAGGAGGCCAGGCCCATCGAGTGCCAGAGATAGAAGAAGCCGGGCTGGTGCCCGAGGGAGAAGAGCTCGGCCGGCGCGGCCCCCATGTTGGTGACCACGATGCACCGCGACAGCTCGGGATAGATGGCGCGCAGGGCGTCGACGCGGAGCATCGTGGTATCTCCTCAGTCTTCCCCTCAGTCTTCCCACATCAGGCCGCGGCAGAGCAGCAGGGCCACGGGCCGCAGGCTCGCCTCGGTCAGGGCCACGGCCTGGCGTACGCGAGTAGTCACGTGCCCCGGCTCGTCGAGCGTCATGTATTGGATGCGCAGGGCGTCCAGGACGTGCTCGGTCACGCCGCCGCCCTCGGTCTGCCACGGGTGCTCCTCGCCGAACCCGCCGCGCTGGCTGACCAGCATGAGCAGGGGGATGCGGTAGAGCTGGGCGAGAGAGACGATGCCGTTGATGCTCGCCAGGAGGCCATGGTTCTGCATCAGCATCGCCGACTTGACCCCCGCCAGATGGGCTCCGGCCGAGATCCCTACCCCTTCCTCCTCCTTGGCCAGCCGGATCAGGACCATCTCCGGATCCTCCTCCGCCAGGCTGACCAGATGCACGAGCCACGTCTCGGGAAGAACCGAGAGCAGCCGGATCCCGTTCGCCTTGAGGGCGTCGTAGACCACCTGGGAGTTGAGCGCCGAGACAGGCATGGCTCGAATTCAAGAAAGCTACGGCTGGATAGTCTAAACCCAGCGGATCGCCTGCTCCTCGAGCAGCTCGTTGACGGCCGCGACCGAGTTACCGTCGCGAAAGTGCTTGTCCGGAAGCTGCGGGTGGCCGGCGCGGGCGAAGCGGACGGTGGCCGGCGGCAGGCCGAGCGCGGCGGCCTCGGCTTCGATCGCGCTCTGGAGCTGCTGGGCGGGTGCTCCCCACAGGGCGAAGACAATCGGCGTGCCGCGGCGGTGGGCGGCCTCCAGCACGACCTGGATGGCGCGCGCGGTGAAGGGGGCCCACAGCCGGGTGTGGTTGGGGCGGTGGTCGTCCAGCCAGCGCGAGTAGGTCAGCGTCCGGTTGAGCCAGAGGACGCCCTGGCCGGCCCAATGGTCGAAGATGGCGCGCGGGCCCGGCAGCAGGATGCGTCCGGCGATGAGGCCGCGGGCCAGCTCCTCGTGGCACTTCCACAGGAAGCCTTCGTCGGGGTCGAGGTCCACACGGCTGAGGAGGTCGAACTCGGCATGCTCCAGCGAGGTCGCCGCGGCGGCGCAGAGCAGCGTCTGGAGGCTGGGCGAGATCAGGCCGGGGTCCTTGACGTCCACCGCCCAGTCCTCGAGGTCCCCCTGCTCGAACGAGCGCCCCGTTGCCTGGTGCAGCTTGGTGTACGGGTCGTTGCCGAAGATGACGACGCGGACGGCGTCGGGCGCGAGCCCGCGCAGGGCCTTGAAGGTGTCGGCGCCTTCGGGGCCGCCGCCGGCCTGGGGCCAGATCCGCTCGTCCTCGCCGATCTCGACCAGCGGATCGACCGCGTCGAACCCCAGCTCGACGTCGGCGAAAGCGTCGCGCCAGGCCGGCGGCAGGTTGCTGCGCCACTCTCCGAAGTCGCGGCGAAACCGGTCTTGCAGCTTCATGTCGTTGCTGTCTCCATCTCTCACCAGGGAAAGAACGCCCGCCGCTCGAAGCGCATGCGGATGCACTCGCCGCCCTTGAGCGGAAACCCCGCCCAGGTCTCGAAGAGCTGGCCGTTGGCGTTCTGGTCTGCGGCCTGCGCGTTCATGATCAGCGGACCGAGCGCGGCGAGCTGGCCGAGGTGCCGATCGTCCTCCGGCCGCGTCTCGGCGCGGTGATCCCAGAAAACGAAGTAATCGTCGTCGACGGCCAGAAGCGCGCCGTCGACGGAGCGCGGGTCCGCCGCCAGGCCGGCGCAGACCCGGTGGAGGCCGTCGTGGAACGCTTCGACGTCCAGCCGTGAGGCGTCGCGCAGCCCGACGCAGAGGCGCGTCAGCCCACCGTACCAGTCGACCGGTCCGGTGAAGAGGTGGTACGCGGTCCGCGATCGGAGGGGGCTGGCGAGAGGCGCCGGAAAGGCGCTCCACGATCCCTTCTGGCCAGCTCCGGCAACCGGCTCCTGCAGCATGCTATTGAGACGGCCGCCGACGCTTTTTTCGCTCGCGGCGCAGGCCTCGCGCGACTCGAAGAAGAGGATCGCCACCTCGTCCGGGCAGGCGGGGGCGTGATCGGCCGGAGGCACGCCGAGGACGTAGGCGGTGAGGCCGAGAGTGCGCATGACCATTACCGTCGACGGCGCCACGACCGAGCCGAGCCGGTCCAGGTAGCGCTCCCGGTCGGCGCCGGTCGCGAAGCCGCAGCGCACCTGGACGGCGTCGGGCGCGACCGGCACCAACCCCTTCATCGGGGGCTCGCCCCTGGCCCGCCGCCGCTCGGTCTGCTTGACGCTCCAGCCAAAAAACTCCGACTCACCGCGCAGGCGCTGGATGCGGCGCTGGTAGGGCTTGTCGGAGCTCGCCAGCAGGTTGCTGCGCAGCGCCGGCCGCTCGAGCTGCTTGAGGCGGTCCTCGATCTCGTCGAGCGCCGCGCCGAGGTCGATCTCGAGGTGGGCGGGGAGGAAGACCGCCTTGTCCTTGGCCGCGCTCCCTTCGCGGGCCGGCAGGTTCTGCAGCGGCAGGCCGAACTGCTCCAGGAACGAGCGCCGGCCGTAGATCGGCAGGCCGTTGATGATCGTCGCCAGCACGTGGCGGTCGTCGGTCGAGAAGAACACCTCGAGCGCGCTGTCGCTGTCGATCGGGCTCTCGACGATGAACATGTCGGCGAAGGCGCCTTCCTCGATGCGACCGAGCTGCTGGCTGCCGAGGCAGCGGGCAGCATTGAGCGTCACCATGCGGAAGACGTCGGCGTCGCAGACCGTGGAGCCGATGGCGTCGAGGAAGCGCTGCGCGAACTTGGCCTCGTCCCAGACGTGCTTCGAGCCGCTCGGGCTCCAGTCCGACCCCAGCGCCAGGTTGACGCCCCCCTGCAGCAGCCGCTCGGCGTCGAGGGTGTCGCCGTAGAGGAGCAGGTTCGAGACCGGCGACCAGATGACCGAGATGTTGCGCTCGCGGAGAAACTTCAGGTGCGCGTCGTCGTGGACGTCGAGCCCGCAGGCGTGGACCAGGTTGAGCGGTACCGCGCGCACCCGCTCGGGGTCGGCGACCGCCGGGTGCCGCATGAAGGCCTCGAGCTCGGCGCGCGAGTAGGGGTCCACCCCGCGGCCCGAGCCGAAGCCCGACCGCCCCTCGGCGAGGTGAACGAGGGTGGCGCCGAGCTTGCCGGCGTCGCGCGCCTGGGCGTAGCTGTCGATCAGCGCCGCGCCCTGTTTGTCCTTCTTCGGCGCCGGCTTGCCGCCGTCC
>DASUNJ010000580.1:0-18238 GCA_036277235.1 Thermoanaerobaculia bacterium
GTCCTCTCCGAGATGATCCGCCAGGCTCACGAACAGCCGAGCCACGTCCCGGGTCGTCACAAGCAGCCCACGGCGCAGAGTCGGAGCGATCTGCGCGGCCCGGGCCCTCCTCTCCTTCACTTGAAAATGCTCCAGGACCGCCAGGCGGACGATCGGCTCCCGGAAGCGATAGACGTTGACCAAAGCAGGGAAACCTGGGTGACTGTACTCGAGATCCTCAAACACCCCGAAGCGTTCCACCAGGATCTCATCAATCGAATCGGCCAGATCGTCTTCGACCTCCTCGGCGAGAGCCTGGACGCCCAGCAGGAGATTGGCCGGCACCAACTCGCCGCAAAGGGCTGCTTCCAGAAGAAAGGCCCAGAGCGCCCGGACATGCTCCGGGTGCTCGTGAAAAGCCTGACTCAGGGGATCGAGGAGCTTCTCCTCGAGGAGCTTCGCGGCTTTTGCGTCGTCGATTCTCCAAACCCAGTGATCATCTTCCGCCAGCGCTCCCTCGTGTTCGAGCTTCCACACCGCCTTCCCAACAAGCGCGGGAAGCCCGCCGGAATAGCGTTCCAGAGTCTCGGCCAGGTCGGGTGGGAATGCGTTCGGTGCAAGGCGTAGACTGAGGATCTCCCACAGATCCCATTGATCGAGCCTGCGGAGCTCGAAGCGCTCCACGTCCGTCAGCGCCCCCGGCACGAGATCCGCGGCGTGATCGTCCGGGCCGCAGGAAACCACCAGGACCACGTGCGGAAACCTCTCCGCCACTTCGGGCAGCCAGCGGCGAGGGTTCTCCGCAGAAGGCATCGCATGAAAGCGCGCCGGATCGATGACGTGCAAGATGACCCGTCCGGAGAGGCTCTCCACGATCGACGCCAGGATCTCCCGGGCAGAGAACAGCTCGCCGGAAAATCCCTTGTCGCTGCGGCCGAAGATCTTCCGGAGAGCCGACAAGGGCTCGCCGAGACTCAAGACCGTCGACAGGAGCGTGGCCCCTGCAACGCTGTTCAAACCCAAGCCGGCGACCGAGAGAAGGTTCTCCTTGAGCTCTCGCCGGGGCTCTCCCTTCTCCTGCCGCCGCTTCTCCACCTGAAGCTCGAAGTATTTCGCGAGGCCGACCGCCTCGTCATAGCCCTCGAGGTCGATCTCCAGGATCTCTTCCACCTCGTGACCGGCTTGGCGCAGCCGGTGCACGGCCGCTTGGAGCAGGTAGCGGCGCCCGATCCCGGCCTCCCCCGACAAGAGCACCACCGACGGCTCTCCCGTGAGGGCGGCGGTCAACCGGACCAGGTCGCCTTCGCGCTGGAAGTTGTACCGGCCGAACCATGCGGGCCCAGGGACATCCTCGGGCCGAAAGAGAGGCTCAGGCATCGAAGCGCTCCAGATACGGCAGTTTCCCGGTATTGTATCCGGATGGCAGGAACGCTTGATATTCAAGGAATTCGCAAGTCGTTCACCATGGAGTATTGGATCGACGAAGACTGGTACGTAGGCCGGTTGAAGGAGGTCCCCAGCATCTTCAGCCAGGGTGAGTCCCTGCCGGAGCTGGAGAAGAACATCCGGGACGCCTATCGACTGATGATGGACTCCCGATCAGGAACAGCCTCTGCGAGCTGATCCGGAGGCAGTTGGGGCTGGGCGAGGACTAAAAAACTCAGGGCCTTGCAGCCTCCGTGGCCTTTGCCGTAGAGTTGTCCCCACCACATGAGCGAAGATCTTCGGCAGTTGCGCGCTGTTCTGCGGCAGGCGATCGGTGCGTGCGGCATGTCCGCGCGGAACATCGAGACGGCCATGGGAATCGGCCATGGCGCTCTCGAGCGCATCCTCGACGGCCGCAACGACCTCCGGGTGCGCCACATCCTGGCGCTCGCCCGCCTGTTGAAGGTCCCCCCGCAGGATTTCCTCGAGCTGGGCGTCCTCCAGCCGGAGGCTGGGACGAAATACCGCCTCAAGGATTGGATCATGCCCCGGGAGATGGCCCCGCCCAACGCAGCGAAGAAACCGGATCAGCCTGCCAACGAGGTCGCCAAGCTGGTGCGCGAGGCGGTGCAGCAGGCTCTCGGCACGGAGCTCAAGGAGGCCGTCCGCGACGCGGTGCGGGATGAGCTGGACGGGAAGGATTCCAAGACCAAGCGGTAGTTTGTGTCCGGAATTGCCGCCCCGCTGTCCGATACCCTCTCTGAGCTGTCCGAAACCGTCTCTTAGCTGTCCTATACCCTCCCCGAGTTGTCCGAAACCATCTTCGGGTTGTCCGAAACCATTCGGCGATTGTCCGTAACCATTCAAGCGCTGTCCGGAAGCTTCTCACCTGAGTCCTGATTTGCTACTGATTTGTCCGATACCTTCGCGTGGTGGTCCTAAAACTTAGTCCAATTGTCCGAAAACTTCGCAGACTAGTCCGATAATTTCGCAAATCTGTCCTGAAGCTCCAGAGTTTGGTCCGGAAACTTCTTGTTCTTGTCTGATGAATCGAAGAATCTGTCCGAAAACTTCAGGCACTGGTCCGGAAACTTCGAGGATCTGTCCGAAGAATTGCCGCTGTAGTCCGAAAACTTAGCGCGGCGAGACCACCCATAGGCGGCCGTCGATCTCGGCACCCATACGGTGAGTCTTGAGGATGAGGTAGAGCGCCTGATCCCAGGGTACGTCCTTGAGCTCGACCGTCACGGTCCCCTGCACCCTCGGGTCGAGGAGCAGGTTGAAGCCCGCGAGCTTGGCAAATGTCCGGATGACGTCCTGCAACGGCGCCTTGTGCAGGTTGACGCTGATCGGGAAGCCGGTCCACCGTCCCCGGCCCGAAGGCCCCTGCCCGCGCTCGACGACACCGTAGCCATCGAGCGTGACCGACCGGGGAGGAGTCTCGGCTCCCTGGGCGGGCAGGGCGAGACACAGGGCGAGGAGAGCGGGCAGAAGAGGCTTCATGGTCTCCGATTGTACGCCGCGGGCATCTCCTTTGCACGAAAATCGAGGTCGTCGCGCCAAGGAGGTTGACCGATGAATCTCACCCGTAGGGACTTCATGAAGGTCGGCACGATTGGAGGCCTGGCTGCCACGGTCTTCGGCTTCGACCTGGCTCCCGCCTATGCGCAGCTGCGCGGGCTGAAGATCGCGCGCGCCACCGAGACGCGCTCGACCTGTCCGTACTGCTCCGTGAGCTGCGGCGTCATCCTCTACACGCTGGGCGACAGATCCAAGAACGTCACCCCGCAGATCGTCCACGTCGAGGGGGACCCCGACCATCCGATCAACCGCGGCACGCTCTGCCCCAAGGGCGCCTCCCTCCAGCAGGAAATCGTCAACCCGCGTCGACTCGTCAAGCCGCAGGTCCGCCGGCCCGGCGCCACGGGTTGGGAGGACATCTCCTGGGACACCGCCCTCGACGAGATCGCCCGCCGGGTGAAGAAGACCCGCGACGAGTCGTTCGTGGAGAAGGACGCCCAGGGGCGCACGGTCAACCGCTGCGAAGGCATCGCCTTCACGGGCGGCTGCACGGATACCAACGAGTTCAACTTCCTGGCCGTCAAGACCATGCGCAGCCTGGGGGTCTGCTATCTCGAGAACCAGGCCCGGGTCTGACACGGCCCCACGGTCTCAAGTTTGGGACCTTCATTCGGGCGCGGGGCCATGACCAATGGCTACACGGACATCAAGAACACCGACATGATGTTGATCATGGGTGGCAATCCCGCGGAGAACCACCCCTGCGGCTTCAAGTGGGCGATCGAGGCCAAGCGGGTCCGCAATGCCAAGATGATCGTGGTGGACCCGCGCTTCACGCGCACGGCGGCCACCGCCGACCTCTTCCTGCAGATCCGCGCGGGCGCCGACATCGCCTTCCTCGGCGGCCTGATCCGCTATGCCATCGAGAACGGCCGCCTGGCGAAGGACTACCTCGTCCACTTCACCAACGCGGCCTTCCTCGTCAAGGAGGGTTTCAAGCTGCCGGAGGACGGGCTGTTCTCCGGGTTCGATGCGGCCACGCAGGAGTACGACAACTCCACCTGGAACTATGAGGGGATCGGCGAAGGCGGCGCGGCGCCCAAGCGTGCCACGGATGCCACGTACCCGAATCCGGCCCCCAAGCTGCCTCCCGACGTGGCCTACGACCTTTCGCTGCAACACCCGCGCTGCGTCTTCCAACTGCTCAAGAAGCAGTACTCGCGCTACACGCCAGAGATGGTCGAGCGGGTCACAGGCATCCCCAGGGCCCAGTTCCTGAAGGCCGCCGACCTGTTCACGTCCGTCCGCAAGGACGGCGACATGAAGAAGGCCGCCACGATCATCTACGCGGTGGGATGGACCCAGCACACTTTCGGCTCGCAGATCATCCGCACCGCGGCCATCCTGCAGCTGCTGCTGGGCAACGTCGGCCGGGCCGGCGGCGGCGTCAATGCCCTGCGCGGGCATTCCAACATCCAGGGCGCCACCGACATGGCCGGCATCTTCGACAACCTGCCGGGCTATCTGAAGGTGCCGGATCCCGTGGACACCGACTTCGCGGCCTATGCCAAGCGCATCACGCCGACCGCCGCGAAGCCGTCGCAATGGGATTCGTACAACTACTGGTCGAACACGCCCGCCTTCGCCGTCTCCTTCCTCAAGGCGATGTACGGCGACGCAGCGACAAAAGAGAACGATTGGGCTTTCGATTACCTGCCGAAAGTAGACCGCAACTACTCCTGGACCCACATCTGGGACGACATGTACAAGGGCAGCGTCAAGGGCATGCTCTCCTTCGGCATGAACGGCGTGGCCATCGGTCCGGACTCGCAGAAGAACATCGCGGCGCTCAAAAAAGCCGATTGGCTGGTCGTCGGCGAGATCTTCCCGGACGAGACCAGCGAGTTCTGGATGTCGCCGGGCATCACTCAGGAAGAGATGCGGAAGATTCAGACGACCGTCTACCGCCTGCCGTGCGCGGGGTTCGCCGAGAAGGACGGCTCGATGACCAACTCCTCCCGCTGGCTGCAGTGGAAGAACGCGGCGCTGCCCCCGCCGGGAGAGGCGCGGCTGGACCAGGACATCGTCGCGCAGATCTTCCTCAGGGTGCGCGACCTGTACCGGGCCGAGGGCGGCAAGCTCCCCGGTCCCATCCTGAGCCTCACCTGGCCCTACACCGATCCGCAACATCCGTCGCTCGCGGAGGTGGCCAAGGAGATCAACGGCAAGGCCCTGGCCGATCTCGAGGACCCGAAGACCGGGCAGCTGATCACGGCGGGCCAGCAGCTTGCCGGGTTCGCCTGGCTCAAGGACGATGGCACCACGTCCTGCGGCAACTGGATCTACAGCGGCTGCTGGACCGAGGCCGGCCCGCAGCTCGCGCGCCGGGGGACGGACGATCCATCGGGCCTCGGCATCTATCCGGGCTGGGCGTGGTCCTGGCCGGCCAACCGCCGCGTGCTGTACAACCGCGCCTCGTGCGATCTCGCCGGCCGGCCGTGGGACCCGGAGCGGCGGCAGGTCTGGTGGAGCGAAGCCGCGCAGAAGTGGGTGGGCAACGACGTTCCGGATTTCAAGCCGGACTCGCATCCCGAGGAGCACCTGGGCCCGTTCATCATGAACGCGGAAGGGGTGGGCCGCATCTTCGCGCCGCTGGCGCTGTTCGCGGACGGACCGTTCCCGGAGCACTACGAGCCGATCGAGAGCCCCGTGAAGAATCCTTTCCATCCGCAGCAATCGAACAACCCCGTGGTCAAGAAGCTCAAGGGAGACAAGTACGCCGCGACGGGCGGAGAGCTCGACGTCATCTGCACCACCTACCGGCTCACCGAGCATTACCACTACTGGACCAAGAACAATCCGGTGAACGTGCAGCTCATCCCCGAGCCGTTCGTCGAGATCCCGGTCGAGCTGGCCGAGGCGCTGGGGGTCCAGGGCGGCGAGCGGGTGCGGGTGACGAGCGCGCGGAGCGATTACGTCGCCAAGGCGTTCGTCACGCGCCGCATCAAGCCCATGCAGATCGACGGCAGGAAGATCTATCAGATCGGCATTCCGATCCACCAGGGCTACCGCGGCATCGCCGAGGACGAAGGCAGGAACGAGCGGACGCTGGTCAACCGGCTGTCGCCGACCGTCTTCGATCCCAACGCCTACACGCCCGAGTTCAAGGGCTTCCTTGTGAAGATCGCGAAGGCATGAGGGCACGACGATGAGCCAGGCCAATCTAGAAATCGTCCGGATCTCGGGCCATGCGGGGCCCGTTCCCGGGGAGGGCTTGAAACGGGGATTGGGGGTCGCCAAGCTGATCGACACCACGACCTGCATCGGCTGCAAGGCCTGCGAGGTCGCCTGCCTGGAGTGGAACGGGCTCTCGTTCAGCGACACCACCTTCCAGAACAGCTACCAGACCATGCCGGAGACCACCTGGAGCTTCTGGAATCTGATCAAGTTCAACGAGTACGAGCCCGAGGACGGCGGCCTGATGCTGCTGATGCGCAAGGACCAGTGCATGCACTGCGAAGAGCCGGGCTGCCTGATCGCATGCCCGGCCAAGGGCGCCATCGTCCAATACGCCAACGGTATCGTCGACTTCCAGCAGGATCAGTGCATCGGCTGCGGCTATTGCCTGGCCGGCTGCCCCTTCAACATCCCGAAGTTCAGCCCGACCTCGCAAAAGGTTTTCAAGTGCACGCTCTGCTCGGACCGCGTCAACGAGGGCCTCGAGCCCGCCTGCATCAAGGCGTGCCCCACCGGCTGCCTCGAGTTCGGCACCAAGGACGACATGAAGGCCAAAGCCGAAGCTCGCGCGCAGCAGCTCCGCGAGCAGTCGGGTTTCGCCAACGCGGGCGTCTACGATCCTGCCGGCGTCGGCGGCACCCATGTGATCTATGTCCTGCACGACGCCACGAACCCCGAAGCCTACGGCGGCCTGCCGAAAGACCCGCGGGTCCCCTGGACGGTCCGGCTGTGGAAGGGACCGCTCAAGTGGCTCGGCAACCTGGCGATGGCCGGCGGCCTGATCGGCCTCTTCGTGCACTATCTGCGCTTCGGTCCGAAGAGCGTCGAGGAAGATGACGAGATCCCTCGGCACGGGAGACAGCCATGAGCAACGAGCGGATCCTGCGCTATACGTTTCGGGAGCGGCTGATGCACTGGACGGCCGGGCTGTCCTACGTCTACCTTCTGCTCACCGGTCTCGCCTTCTGGTCTCCCTGGCTGTTCTGGATCGCAGTGGTCCTGGGCGGGGGCACGATCTCCCGCATGCTGCATCCGTGGGTCGGGGTGGTCTTCACGCTGGCGCTTTTCTGGATGTTCCGCGTCTGGGCCGCGCAGATGCGCAGCACCGGGCGCGACCGGGAGTGGTGGCGCGCGCTGCCGCACTACATCCGCAACGAGGACGATCAGGTCCCTCCCGCGGGGAAGTTCAACGGCGGCCAGAAGCTCCTCTTCTGGGGCTTCTTCTGGTGCGGGATCGTGCTCTTCCTCTCGGGCCTGGTCCTCTGGTTCCCCGATCGGATCCCATTCCTGCGTCTGGCCGCCGTGATCGTGCACCCCATCGCCGCGCTCCTGACCATCGCCCTCTTCATGATCCATGTCTACATGGGCCTGGCGGTCGAGCCCGGCGCCTTAGGATCGATCCTGCGCGGGGATGTGTCCCGCAAGTGGGCGGCGCGATACCATCGCGCCTGGTATGAGCAAATAGGACCGGAGGATCGAGCGGGCCGGTGAAGTCGTTCTTCTCCTCCGGCGTGAGCTGAAGCCGGCGGTGCCGATCGTTCAGTCGACGACCACTCTACGGGCTGCATTCCTGGCGGCATTGGAGCCCTGTGCCGCCCGCGGCATAGCAACCGCATGCGCAGTCCTCACCGCCGAAATCGAACCAGCACGAGCAGTAGGTATACACACCGTCGCAGACGACGTGGTACTCGAACGAATAACAAACATTGTTACCTATGCAGCTTACGTGACCTTCGGTGCCACCTCCCGGTGTCGAGCAGTTGTACTGTGACGTGGCCGTGCAGCCCATGAACAAGGGCTCAGGGGACCTCCCCGGGAGCTTCCCTTCGACCGGCGTCACAGGGGCCGGAGTCGCGGCAGGAGCAAAAAGGGCCGCGAGATCCAAGGGACTGGCTGCCGGCGTAGGTGGAATCACCTGCGGGTCCGGCGCGGTAGAGGTGATGGCGGGCGGCAAAGCCCAGGCACAGGCAGCGAGGAGAAGGAGGATCAGGTTCATGAATGCACTTTTCATAGATATGGCTCCTTTCCAGCAAACAGCATCACCGCAACAAAGAATACCTGGGAAAGATAGGAGAAACAAGGTGCCGGGGCGCCCCGGCCAAAGCAGCGGAATCCGTTTACCGCGCCGGCCGAGTGGGCCCGGCGCCTTCGGGTCGATCCTGCGCGGGGATGTGTCCCGCAAGTGGGCGGCGAGGTACCATCGCGCCTGGTATGAGCAAATGGGACCGGAGGATCGAGCGGGCCGATGAGCTCGCGGCGCGGCATCCCTTCGCCGCCGAAGCCCTGAGCTTCTACGCCCGCATCGCGGGCTTCCAGAAGTCGCTCTACGCCAGCCTGGAGAACGGCAGGGGCTCGTTGCGCGGAGAGCTGGAGCTTTCCATCCTGCTCCCCTGGTTCTCGCCGTTTCTCTCGTTGATCGAGAGCATCGCTCCTCCCCCTCTCGCACGGTCGGCCGCGGGGATGAGAAGCGCGGTGCTCCAGGAATTCTGGGCCGGCGGAGAGGTCACGGACGCCGAAGCCCTGATCGCCTGGACGTTCCTGCAACCCTACGCCGAGCATCTCGCGGACCAGGCCGGGCCGGCGGAGACGCAGGCCGCGCTCTGCCCGCGCTGCTCCCGCAAACCGCAGGTGGGCGTCCTGCGGCCATTGGGAGACGGCGCCAAGCGCTCATTGATCTGCTCGCTCTGCGCCACGGAATGGGAGTACCGGCGGATCGTCTGCCCCGCGTGCGGTGAGGAGGACGTGAACAAGCTGCCCGTCTACGTGGCCGAGGAGCTGGGCCACGTGCGGGTCGAAGCCTGCGACACCTGCCGTCACTACATCAAGACGATCGACCTGACGAAAGACGGCCGGGCCGTACCGGTGGTGGACGAGCTGGCGGCGATCCCCCTCAGCCTGTGGGCGGCGGAGAACGGATATACGAAGCTGAGCCCCAACCTGCTGGGGCTCTGAGCTACTCAGAGGGACTTCAGGAACTCGATGAGGTCTCTCTTCTCCTCTGGCGTGAGCTGCAGCCGGCGATGGCGATCGTAGTGATCCACGACGGCCTCGTTCGCCTCATCGTGTCCTCCTTTCAGGGCCACGTGCTGCAACAGAGATCGAGGGCTGAAGAGAGCAAAAGACGTGCCGAACGGGCACAGGCGTTGCACTCTTTTCTCAGAAGGCGAGCTGTCGCGCCTCTTCAAGAGGGAGGAGGACATGAAAACAAGGTTGTTCGGCCATCCCATCCATCCGATGTTGATCGTGTTCCCGCTGGGGCTGCTGGGCATGTCCCTGGTCTTCGACATCCTGCACCTGGCCACCGGCGGCGAGCATTGGGCCCTGGTGTCCTACTACATGATCGCCGCGGGCATCCTGTCCGGCCTGCTCGCCGCCCCCTTCGGCCTCATCGATTGGCTGGGGCTCCCCGGCGGCACCCGGGCCAAGCGGATCGGCCTCCTGCACGGCGGCGGCAACGTAGTGGTCCTGCTGCTCTTCGCCTTGAGCTGGTTTTTGCGGCGGGACCTCCCCAGCGCGCCTGGGGGGCTCGAGGTCGGCCTCTCCGTGATTGCTGTCCTGCTGGCGCTGGTGAGCGGCTGGCTCGGCGGTGAGCTTGTCAACCGCCTCGGGGTCGGCGTGGATGAGGATGCCCACCTGGATGCGCCGAGCTCCCTCTCCGGCCAGCCTGCGCGCCGGTCGTAAGATCGAAGCTCCCGCGCCGGAAGCCCGCCCCGCTCAGCGGTTGTGGGGCCACTCGTTGATCCAGTGGAAGCCGCGGCTGAGGAGCGGGAAGCGGGACTCGTCCAGCCGGCGGAACCGGCCGCGGATCTGCTTGCCGTCCACCGTCCCCTCCAGGGCGAGCAAGTCCGGCTCGACCAGCTTGTAGGAGATGGCCGCCTTCCACTCCGGGTCGCAGCAGAGAGCATACGTGTGCGGCCCGGGGTCGAGGCCGAGGCTGTATTCGCGGATCTCGGTCTCGTGTGCGTACTGGATGCCGATGGCCTCCGGCCACTCGAAGACCAGCCGCCGCCACAGGGTCTCGTCCGTGGCCAGCAGCGGCCGGACGGCCCCGTCGACCGCGAGCTCCTCGACCTCCCAGACCCCGTACAGCCGGTGCCCGGTCGCCACGTCCACGAATTCCAGCCTGGACTTGTGGGACTGGCGGAGCGCAGCGACGGTGAGATACAGAATGAACACCGTGCGGAAGACCAGCGCGGCGCGGTGGCCTCGGCGGCTGGCGAAGAGCGGACGCTGCTCGGCGGGCGGCACCCGGCGGTTCCAGACCAACAGTTTCGCGAGCCGCCCCAGGTCGGGAGCCGCCAGGAAGACGGCCATCAGGAGCAGGTGGGATGAGTACAGCTTGACCGGCACGTCGTAGCTGTAGTTGATCATGACCACGTTGCTCATGACCCCGATGCACACGAGGGCGCCGAGCAGCGTGGTGCGGCGGGCGACGAGCAGCAGGCCGCCGAGCATCTCGGCCGCGCCGGTGAAGATGACGTAGGGAATGGACGCCCCCATGAACGTCCACAGGAGCTTCATGGGCGAGCTCTCGCCGATCGGCTGCAGGAGGTCGCTCGGAAACGGGGTGCCGAACTGCTCCGGAATGACCTTGTACGCTCCATACACGATCATCGCGGCCGCGAGCGCGAAGCGGACGTAGACCCGCAGCCATTGGTGAAGCCGCGCGTAGCTGGCACGCCGGCGGTCCAGGAGCGTCCAGACAGCCGTGGCCGCCAGCGCGAGGATCAGGTAGCAGAAGATCTGCACGTAGCCGTAGGTCGTGTCTCCCCTGCCCGAGGCACGCAAGCGGACCTCGACCCCGTGCCCGAACACATGTTCCCCCACCCAGGGCAGAACTGCGTTCCAGATCTCCCTGTACGACTGCTCCAGGACTTCGCCGTAGACGGGAATGGCGTCCAGGGGGAAGGGGAAGTTGTAGAGGACGAGGTAGGAGAACAGGAAGCGGAACAGGGCTCGCTTGACGGGTCCCCAGTCCGGGTTGTCCTGCCCTGGTTGCTCCATCTTGCCCTACCCCAGCGCCGCCTCGACCTCGGGCAGGTCGATCAGCAGCGCTCCGCCGGTCACCGAGGCGCTGGGGTCGAACTCGTAGTCGCGGATCACCCGGCGGAAGACTTCGCGCAGGGCGCGGGCTCCCAGGCGGGGCTGGCGGGCGGCCTCGGCGGCGATGCGCCGCACCGCGGCGGGCGAGAGCGCCAGGTGTACCCCGCGGGTGTCGAAGAACGCCTGGCTCTGGTGGTAGGAGGAGTCCGGGCTCTCCAGGAAGATGTGTACCAGCTCGTCCGGCCCGAGGTCGGCGAGCAGCACGACCGCGTCGAAGCGCGAGAGGAACTGCGGGCTCATCCCGTACTCGAAGAGGTCTTCGTTGCGCAGCCAGTCGCGCAGGTGGAAGATGAGCGCCTCCTTCACCTGCCCCCCCTCCACCACGGTCACCGGCTGCAGCGAGCCGCGGTCCTTGCCGATCGTCACCCGGTCGAAGACGGAATCGTAGAGGCCCTCGAAGGCTCCGGCGCAGACGAAGAGAAGACCGCTGGAGTCGACCGTCACCGTGCCGCCGCCGGCCCAGTCCGGCAGGTCGAAGGTCACGGCCTCGTTCTCGATCAGGGTGAGCAGCGCCTCCTGCGCCCGGATGCCCGGCACGTTCGGCTGGCCTCCTACCTGCGAGCGGATCTTGTCCACCTCGTCCACGAAGACCAGGCCGGTCGAGGCCCGGCGGAGGACCTCGTCGAGCCCGGCGTGCGGGCCGAGCTGCTCGCGCGCCCGTTGCAGCAGGCGGCCGAGCACCACCTCCCCAGGCCGGCCGCGCTGCGCCTCTTCGCCCAGGACGTTGGCGTGGATGCGCACCACGCTCGACCGCGAGGCGAGCGCCGGCTCCGAGGCCAGGTAGGACTCCACCGCCCGCAGAAGGGTGGTCTTGCCGGTCCCGGAAGAGCCGATCATCAGGATGTTGCCGGTGCGCAGGCCGGACAGGTACTTGGAGAGCGCGACCGACATCTCGCGGACGGCGTCTTCCTGGCCCAGCACACGGCGCGACAGCGCGGCCGAGATCTCGACGGGGCCGGGTATTCCGCCCGGAGGGTCGCTCGGAGGGCTCATACCCGCATGAGCACGGCGCCCCAGTGCAGGCCGGCGCCGAGCGCGGCAAAGGCGACGAGCGCGCCTTCGGGCGCCATGCCCTTCTTGCGCGCCTCGTGGAAGGCCAGCGGCAGCGTGGCGGAGGTGGTGTTCCCGTACTTCTGGATGTTGTTGTAGACCTTGTTGTCAGGCAGGCCGAGGACGTGCTGCGCCTTCTCGTTGATGCGCAGGTTGGCCTGGTGCATGATGAGGAGGTCCAGGTCCTCGATCCCATATCCCTGGCGCGACAGCACCTCGCGCGTGGCCTCGGGCATCCGCGTCACGGCGAGCTTGAACACCTGCCGGCCGTCCATGACCGGCACGGTTTCGGCCGTCTGGATCATGTCGCAGGTCACCCAGGGCCGCCGCGACGAGCCGCCGCCGGGAACGTAGAGGATGTCCTTGTGGTTGCCGTCGCCGTAGAGGGCGGAATCGAGAATCCCCCGGCCGTCCTCGTTGGACGCGCGGAAGACCATCGCACCGGCCGCGTCCCCGAAGAGCACGAGGAGGTGGCGAAACTGGGAGTTCCACTTGAAGTCCTCCTCGGGCAGGGGGCCGGGATCGCGGCCGTGCAGCACTTCGAAGGTCTGCGGCGAGAACGGCATCAGGGAGGTGTGGACGTCGGTCCCCACCAGGAGGACGTTCCTGGCGATGCCGCCGCGGATCAGGGCGTCCACGAGCTGCAGGCCGTAGGCGTAGCCGGCGCACTGCTGGCGGATGTCGAGCGCCGGGAGCGGGCGCAGGCCGAGCTTCTGCTGGATCAGGGTGCCGGACCCCGGGAAGTAGTGGTCCGGGGTCATGGTGGCACAGACCACGTAGTCGATCTCGCCTGGATCCATGCCGGCATCGTCGAGTGCGGCACGGCCCGCCTGGGCGCCGAGGTCGGACGAGCCCACGCCGGGCTCGACGTAGTAGCGGGTCTGGACGCCGCTGCGCTCGCGAATCCACTCGTCGCTGGTCTCGATGATCATCGCCAGCCTGTCGTTGTCGATTTCGTACGGCGGGACGGCGATGCCTGTCCCCGCGAGCACGGCGCGAGCCTGGGTCATCTACTCTCCTTCAATGGCGTTCCGGGATGTCCGGGTCCGAGATGGCCCGGCTCCGGATCCGGTCGGGCTGGCCGGGCGTCCAGGTCACGGTCAGGTCGCCCCGCTTGATGAAGCGATAGAGGCCCGCGGGCTTCTTGCCGTCGAGCCCGAGCGGAGACGTCTCGTCGTACATCCAGACGATCAGCGCGCCTTCGCCCGGCGTGGGCGACACCTCGTAGTCCGTCTTCTTGGGCGGGCCGTAGAGGATGAAGACCGCCCCGCGGTCGGTGCGCCGGCCGCTGAAACCGGACTCGGTGAAGGCGCGGTCGGCCTCGGCGGCCCGCTTGTCGAAGAGGTAGCGCACGGTGTTGCCGAACTCGTCGGCGACCGCGGTGCGCTTCGCCCAGAAGGCCTCGACGAACGCCTGCGCCTGCTCGTCGGTGGTGAGCGCCTGGAAGGCCTCGATCTCTTCGGGAGTGGCGAGCCGGGCGATGGGGCCGACGAGCCAGCCCGAGTACTCGGGTCCCAGGAACGGATTGGTCAGGTCGATGCGGTCTTGCGTGGGGGTGCCGGCGCAGCCCGCCAAGGACAGCGCCAGAAGCAGCATCAGGGACAGACTACGAGCGCCGGAGCAGATCAAGGAACTCCTCTCGCACGGGTTTCTGGTGAAAGATGCCGCGCAGCGCGGAGGTGACGGTGAGCGCGCCCGGCTTCTTGACGCCGCGCATCTCGACGCACAGGTGGCGCGCCTCGATGACCACCATGGCGCCCTTCGGCTGGAGCTTGTCGACGAGGAAGGTGACCACCTGCTCGGTCAGCCGCTCCTGGAGCTGCGGCCGCTTGGCGTAGAACTCCAGGATGCGGGCGAACTTGGAGAGCCCCAGGATGCTCTCGTTGGGGATGTAGGCGATGTGCGCGTGGCCGTAGAAGGGAACCAGGTGGTGGGCGCACATGGAGTAGAAGGGGATGTCCTTCTCCATCACCATGTGGCTGTAGTTTTCCTCGTTCGGGAAGGTGGTGACCTTGGGCTCCGACCCTTCCTTGAGGCCGTGGAACATCTCGGCGTACATCTTGGCGACGCGCCGGTCGGTCTCGGCGAGGTTGGGGTCCTTGAGGTCGAGCCCGAGCGCGGTGAGGATCCCCCGCACGTGATGGGCCACGGTGTCCAGGGTCTCCTGCTCGTCCAGCCGGGGCTCCGCGATCAGAGTTTCGGGTTCGCTCATGGCCTGCCTATCCTACGCCAGACCGGCCCGCCTCTTGCAATCCCCGGAATAGGGCCTCATCCGGCCTCTATGGACTGCAACCCCGAAAAGGAGGACCCCGAAATGAAAGCACGCGACATCATGACCGAGAACCCGGCCTGCATCACCCCCGAGACCACCGCCCGCCAGGCTGCCCGCCTGATGGAGGACCACGACGTCGGCAGCCTGCCGGTGGTCGAGAGCGAGGGCAACCGCCGCCTGGTGGGCGTGGTCACCGACCGCGACCTGGCGCTGCGCGTCCTCGGCCGCGGCGAGTCGCCCGAGGTGCAGGTGCGCGAGGTCATGTCGAGCAACGTCCACTGCTGCCGCGCCGAGGACAGCCTCGACGAGGTCGAGAACGCCATGGCCAAGAACCAGGTACGGCGCATCCCGATCGTCGACGAGAGCAATCGCGTCCTCGGCATGGTGGCCCAGGCCGACCTCGCCCGCGAGCGCAAGGCGGTCGGCACCAAGGACCTCGGCAAGGTCCTGGAGAAGATCTCCGAGCCGGCCGGGGTCGGCCGGTAAGCTATGATCGGGGGCCCAGGAGGCCCCCGATGCTTTACGACCTTTCCCCCATCATTCACGCCGAGCTGCCGGTCTGGCCGGGCGACACTCCGTTCCAGTCGCGCCTGACCTGGTCGCTGGCCGAGGGGGGGAGCGTCAACCTGTCGGCGATCACGACCACCCCGCACCTGGGCTCCCACGCCGACGCGCCGTTCCACACCGAGCCGCGCGGCGAAGGGATCTCCGAGATGCCGCTGGAGCGCTATCTCGGCCCCTGCCGGGTGGTCAAGGTCCCGTCCCAGCCGCTCATCGAGCCGCGCCACCTGGACGCCATCGACCTCTCGCACACGCCCCGCCTGCTGCTCAAGACCGAGAGCGTGCGCGACCGCCGCACCTTTCCCGAGCGTTTCTCCGCCATCTCGCCGGAGCTGGCCGCCCTCCTGGGAGAGCACAAGGTCGTGCTCGTCGGGCTCGATACGCCGTCCGTCGATCCCTTCGACAGCAAGACGCTCGACGCCCATCACACCCTGTGGCGCGGCGGCGTCGGCATCCTCGAAGGGCTGGTGCTCGACGGCGTGCCCGAGGGGGTCTACGAGCTGATCGCCCTGCCGCTCCGCATGGCGGGACTGGACGCTTCGCCGGTGCGCGCCGTCCTGCGGACCATCGAATCCCGGTAGAATTGCTTGGAGGAGGGAACAAAGGTGAACGGCAAGGACTTCGTTGCAGGACTCATGGAGGAGATGAACCAGCTCTTCAACCGGCTCGGGGAGATCGACACCCTGGAGGCGGAGTCGGAGGGCCAGGTGGACGTGGTCACCCTGCTGCGTCTCGCCCTCAAGAGCGAGCTGGAGGCTTCCGAGCTCGCCGGCTTCTGGATGCCCACGACCCCCGAGGTGGACGCCAAAATGTGCCTCGCCCAGCAGTGCGGGGATGAGATGAAGCATTACGGCATGATCAGCCAGCGCCTGGCCGAGCTGGGAGAGGACCTCACCGACTTCGACGCGCTGTCCGACGGCCACAGCCCGCTCTACCAGTACCTGCGCGGCCTGCGCACCACCGTCGAGCGGATCGCCGCCGGCCCGTTCACCAGCGAGGCCATCGCCACGGTGCGCAACGCCCAGTTCGTCAACTTCTGCCGCTCGGTGGGGGATCAGGGGACCGCGGACCTGTACGACAAGGTCATCCAGCCCGAGGAGCAGCACCACCACGAATTCGGCCGCCGCGTCCTCGAGAAGTACGCCACCACTCCCGAGCTCCAGGAGCTCGCCGCCGCGGCCGTGCGCAATACGCTGGCCATCGCCGACGAGCTTCGCAACCTGGCCGCCAAGACGACCGGCGTCCACAACATCCCCGTCTCTTAAGGGAACATCATGGCTGAGATCTCGACCGTCGCCGTGCTCGGCGCTGGCACGATGGGGCGCGGCATCGCCCACGTCGCCGCCCTTGCGGGCCATACCACCTGGCTCTACGACCCGTTCCCCGAGGCGCTGAAAAAAGCCGAGGCCACGATCCACCGCAACCTAGCCAAGGGGGTCGAGCTCGGCAAGGTCGCCGCCGATCTCGCCGAGCGCACCCGCGGCCTCCTGAGCTTCCAGGAGGATCTCGCCGGCGCCGTGCGCGAGGCCGACCTGGTCATCGAGGCGGTGCCCGAGGACATGGGGCTCAAGATCCGCACCTTCAAGGAGGTCGTCGCCAACTGCCCGGAGCACGCCCTGCTGGCTTCGAACACCTCGGCGCTCTCGATCACGGAGATGGCCGCGGCGACTGGCCGGGCCGACCGTTTCGCGGGCATGCACTTCTTCAATCCGGTCCACGTGATGAAGCTGATCGAGCTGGTCCGCGGCCTGCAGACCTCGCAGGAGACCCTGGACGCCCTGCGCGCGGTCGGGGTGCGCATGGGCAAGGAGATGGTGACCGTCAACGAGTCGCCCGGCTTCGTGACCTCGCGCATCAACGCTCTGATCGGCAACGAGGCATTCCGAATGCTGCAGGAGGGGGTGGCGAGCGCCGAGGACATCGACAAGGCGCTCAAGCTGGGCCTGAACCATCCCATGGGACCGTTCGAGATGGTGGACCTCGTGGGCCTGGACGTGCGCCTTTCGATCCTGGAGTTCCTCCACCGCACGCTGGGCGAGGCCTACCGGCCGAACAACCTGCTGGTGCAGCACGTGCGCGCCGGGCGGTTGGGCAGAAAGGTCGGGCGGGGGGTCTACGATTACGACGAGACCGGGGAGCGGATCTGAATGTAGGGGCGGGGCTTGCCCCCGCCCGGGAGGGGGTAAACCCCTCCCCTACATCAAGAAGAAAGCTCCCGCACCCCCGCCTCCAACCGCCGGGCGAGCTCCGGCAGCGCCCCGGCATCCACGGAGCAGTGGGCGATCCTCAGATAGCGGGGCTCCAGCGAGATCAGCCCGGTCTCGTGATGCTCCAGGAGATGCTGCCGGACCTGCTCGGACGTCAGCCCCAGCCGCTCGGGCAGCTCCACCAGGGCGAAGCAGCCCGAGTTGAAGGGAAGGACCGTCAAGAGATCGGGATCCGCCTGGGCCAGCGCATCCTTGAGCGCCCGGTAGCGCTCGCCGAGGAGCAGGCGCACGCGCTCCACCTCCTCCCCGATCCTCTCGTTGCGCAGCGCTTCGAGCAGCACCCGCTGGCTGGTTTCGATGGGCGCGCCCACCCCGGAGCGCACCAGCATCTTCACCTTGCCCTCCATCTCCCGGGCCTCGTCCGACTCCGGATCGAGGGCGAAAGTGAGGAATCCCACCCGGCCGCCAAAAAAAGAGAATTCTTTTGTCGCGCCATCGACCTTGACCGGCACCAGATTAGAATGAGACCCGATCAGGTCCCAGAAGAGGGAAACGCGCGGCACATCCGGCTCGTACACCAATCCGGCGTAGGCGTCGTCGCAGACCACGACGAGCGGCCGGCGCTCCGCGGCCTCCACGAGGGAGGCGCGGACCGCCTCGCGCTCCGCCGGGGTCAGAGAGTAGCCGCCGGGGTTTGACGGCAGGTTGAGGATCGCGACGGCAGGCTCCCCGTCCGGAACCTCGGAGAGCGCCTCCGCGATTGCGCGGACGTTGTAACATCCGTCGACGTACCCGGGCGCCGTCAGGACTCTGGAGCCGGTGCGGACCGCGAACGCCTGCCGGTAGTTGCCCCAGAAGGGGCGCGGGACCGCCACCGCCCTGC
>DASUNJ010000581.1:0-16965 GCA_036277235.1 Thermoanaerobaculia bacterium
GGAAGACTCTCCAGAGCGCTCCGACTTGGGACTTCCTTTATTTTAGCTTCTTCAGGTGACTACCACAAGCGGATCTCTAAAGCTTGGGCGCCTGAAACGTCGGAGCGTTACAGGAGGGAGAACGAAGAGGACCCTGCGATCCCCTCAGCCGAGGTTGTGGAAGACCTTCTGCACGTCGTCGTCCTGCTCCAGCCGGTCGACCAGCTTGAGGACTTCCTCGGCCTGCGGTTCGGGGAGGTCGACGGGCGTCACGGGGACGTACTCCGACTCGGCGGAGAGGGGGGTGATGCCGCGGTCCTCCAGCGCCTTCTGCAGGGTGCCGAAGTCGTTGAAGGCGCAACGCAGCAGGAGCTGCGGCTCGTCTTTCTCGCCCGTGGTCTCGCCCATCTCCTCGAGCCCGTGGTCGATGAGCTCCATCTCCAGCTCGTCCTGATCGAGCCCCTTGGGGTCCAGGCGGAACGTGCCCATCTTCTTGAACTGGAAGGAGACGCTGCCGGAATTGCCCAGGGTGCCGCCGCCCTTGTTGAAATGGGTGCGCATGTTGGAGACGGTGCGGGTGGGGTTGTTGGTGGCGGTCTCGACCATGACGGCGACGCCGTGCGGGCCGTAGCCTTCGTAGACGATCTCCTCGAAGCTCTCCGCCTCCTTGCCCGCCGCGCGCTTGATCGCCGACTCGACCTTGTCCTTGGGCATGTTGACGGCGCGCGCGTTCTGCACGACCCGCCGCAGCATGGGGTTGTTGACGGGGTCGGACCCGCCCGCCTTGACGGCGATGGTGATTTCCTTGCCGATCCGGGCGAACTGCTTCGCCATCCGGTCCCAGCGAGCGAACATCGTGTGTTTTCTGGTTTCGAAGATGCGTCCCATGGCGGGGAATCTAGCCCGAGGGCCGTAGTGGAGTAAAGGGAGGGGGGTCAGTCCTGCCGTCTCCACAGCGCGCCCGGCCCCTTTCCGATGCATTGCACTCGTCCGTCTTTCTGAAGCTGCCGGAGCACCTCGATCCGGTTCGAGGATTCGACGCTCTGCACGAGCGCTGCCTCCCGGAGGGAAGCCATTGCCTGAGGAGACTGCCGGAGATACAGGTGCTGCCGTCCCTTGGCCTCCGCGATGTCCGTCATCAGCCAGACCGAAGAGAGCGGCAGTTGCTGCCGGTGAAGGAACCTGTCGCGGAAGGAGTACATGGCGAGGGATGTTACCCTCTTTATTACCCTCTTTTGGGGGTAGTACCCTCTTTCCTCTCAGCCCTTCGGTTCGGTCGAGATCGAGATGTTGAAGCCGTCGGGATCGACGATTCCGAAGTCGCGGGTGCCCCAGGGCTGGTCCGTGGGCTCGTGCGCGAGCTTGCCGCCCCGCTCCTTGATGGCGGCGGCGAGCTGATCGACGTCCTGGGCGGTCGTGCAGAAGAAGCGGAGGCCGGCCCCCTTCTGGCGGTCGCGCCCCTTGGCGAAGTCGTCCTGGCCCAGCATGAGCTGGACGGAACCCGCCTGGAGCCGGACCCCCATCAAGCGGTCCTCTTGCTTGTACTCCTCGGCCACGATGAAGCCGAGGACGTCGCGGTACCAGGCCAGGCTGGCCTGCAGGTCAGTGGCCGTGATCGCGGGCATGACCGCCCGCAAGCGCAGCGTTTCCGGCTGTTTGCGTTCTTGCATCGTATCCCTCCCTTGTTACCCTCTTTCGGGGATCTTACCCTCTTTCGGCCGGGTATCCCACCTCCCTGTAACGCCGGTGGAAGGCCCAGAAGAGGATCGCGATGACGGGAAAGATGAAGATGCTGGCCTCCGGTCCCATGGGGCCTCCGGTCAGCCAGTCCGGGCCGTGGAAGGAGGAGTCGAGCAGGTGGCCGGGCATCCAGCAGGGCCGCGAGCAGCCAGAGCGCGCCGTAGCGCATGGCTTCGGCGCCCCGCACCGCGAGCCCCGAGATCCGGTAACCGCCGGCCAGGGCCAACATCCCGATCACCGCCGAGATGGAGAGGATCCCCCACAGCGAGCCCTCCCGGAACCGCGCCCCCAGGACGCGCCGGATCCCATAGTCGGCAAAGGACCGGCGTTCGACGCGGGCCAGGACGGCGGTGGCCAGGAGGGTGGCGGCGAGCATCACGGTTTCGAAGGCGATGACCAGCCCTGGCCGCATCAGCGGGTTCGCGGGCAGCGTCCAGAACCGGGACACGAGCCAGCCGATCGCCGCGAGCAGGCCCTGCGCGATGGCGAGGAAGAGGAGGAGCCCCCAACCGGCGCGCAGCCCCTGGGGTCCGAAGAAGATCCGCCTCCAGCGCGGCGTCACAGCCATGGCGGGCTTCCTTTCCCGTCAGCGCGGTTGTCTATCTACTTCCTGGGAACCGGGAAGAGCAGGTAGCGGCTGACCTTGGCGTCTTCCACCAGCAGGAGATACGGCTGCCCTCCCATGGAGACCCGGGTTACCGTCTCCGCATTGGCAAAGGCTTGCGCCTCTTCGGGCAGCGTTCTCGGCTCCAGGGCTCCGTTGTCGCGCCAGAGCCAGAGCGACCGCTTGGTATCTTCGACCGCTTCCTCCGGATCCGGGGAGAGCCCTGCCAGGATCCAGAAGCCTTTCTCCTCGGGATCGTAGAACATCCCCCGGATTCCGCCGCCATTCAGGTCCAGGCGGGCCTTGACTTCGGCTTGGAGGGGAGACTTGCCAGGGTTTTTGACCTCCAGCACGATGGCGTTCCCGTTCGGGCCCAGCTTCGGGCCCAGCGGCGAGCGCAGTCCCAGAAGCAGACGCCCGTCCTGGCTCCAGGCCGCTCCTTCGACGTTGAAGCCGGATTTGGCGGGTGTGAGCGCCGTGGAGGCCTTGAGCTCCTGAGGCGCCTGGAGGTCGAAGACAGGCAGCTTCTCCCCTCCGTTTTGTCCGAGAGGAAGGCGGACGATGGCGAACCGCTCCGGCTTCTCGTCGAACCCCTTGCCCTTCTTGTTGAGGCTGTGGGAGGTGACGAGGAAGGCGCCTGATTGCCGGTCCCAGGCCACGTCCTCCAGGTCATCCATCGCGCGCTTTCCTGGAATCGTCAGGACCTGGAAGTCCTTCTTCTCGAGCTTCCCGGTCTTCAAGCGCTCCGCGGCCTTCTCCAGCAGAAAAATCGTGTTGCCCTCGTCGGACACGGCGAGAAGGCGGCCGTCCGGCAGGAAGGCCGCGCCCGAGATTTCGCTGATGGGGATCTCTCCGGCGAAGGTCTTGCCCGCAGTTGCGCCGGGACTGGCGCCGGGGCTGGACGCCGTTCCGAAAAGCCAGCCGCCCACAACCAGCAGGAGGACCGCCGTTCCTGTCCACAAGGGAATCTGTCGTGCCATGGGCTCGTTACCCTCCTGCTCTGGGGGACGGAGGAGCCGTGATAGGCTCGTTTCCTCCCCCAGCAGGTACTTTACTTCCTGTACGGGGAGATGTCCCGACAATCCCGGAGAGTCATGAGCGGAAGAGTCCTGATCACCGGCGCGGCCGGCGCCCTCGGGCGGAGTGTGGTGCAACGCTTTCTCGACGGAGGCGACAGGGTCCTCGCCGTCGACGCCAACGAGGCCGCCCTGGGAGAGCTGACCGGGCTCGCTCCGTCGGACCGGTTGTCCGTGCGGCGCGTGAACCTCGCCGATTCGGGAGAGGTCGAGCGCCTGTTCGAGGATGCCGGGACGGCTTCGGGCATCCCTTCTGCAGTGGTCCACCTCGTGGGCGGCTTCCGCTGGGCCCGCTTCGCCGACATGACCGACCGCGACTGGAGCTATCTGGTGACGCTCAACCTGGAGACCACCTTCCGCGTGTTCCGCGAGTGCGCCCGCCGTTTCGAGAAGGCGGCCGGCGGTTCGGTGGTGGCGGTCTCCGCGCCGGCGGCCGTGCTCGGCGAGGCGGGGATCGGGGGCTATTCCGCGGCCAAGGCCGGCGTGCTGCGCATGGTCGAGTCGCTGGCCCGCGAGATCGCCCCGTTCGGCGGGCGCGCCAACGCCGTGCTCCCCGGCACCATGGACACCCCCGCCAACCGCGCCTCCATGCCCGATGCCGATCCTTTGCAGTGGGTTACGACGGAGGCCGTCGCCTCCGCCATCCATTTCCTGACGACTCCGGCCGCGGCAGGCATCAACGGCGCCGCGGTTCGGGTCCCCGGACGGAGCTTATGAACCATCTCGATTGTCATGTGTTCTTCGATTCGACCCGGCATCCCGTGCCGCCGGTGGCGTGCGGCGACCGGGTCGATCTTTCCGCCGACCCCGAGGCCGGGGACCGGCTGCTGAAGCTCGGCATCTCGCCGCGCGCCGATCTGCCGGCCGTGCTCCTCACCGAGCCCGGCGGCAAGATCCGCATCGTGGGCCTGCGGCTCTCTCCGGACGAGACCGCGATCCTTGCCACGGGCGGCGGCGTGCCGGCTTCGCGCGTGCTCGTCTACAGCTCGTCCTGGTGCGGCGACTGCCGGCGCGCCAAGCGCGTGCTGGAGGAGGCGGGCGCCTCGTTCGAGGAGGTGGACGTCGACCGCGACGCGCAGGCCGAGGCCACGATCCTGGAGCGCAGCGGCGGCCGCCGCGTCGTGCCCACGCTCAGGTTCGACGACCGCGTGTGGGCCTTCAACCCCGACCCGCCGCTGCTGCGGCGCCTGTTGAACGGCATCGTCCAGCGAGGAGAAACCGTTTCATGAGGATAGCGGTCTGCATCAAGCAGGTCCCCAACACCGAGGCCCGGCTGCGCGTGAGCCGCGACGGCAAGTGGGTGGAGGAGGAGGACCTGCCCTTCGTCACCAACGAGAGCGATCTTTACGCTTTGGAAGAGGGCCTCTCCCTGGCCGAGAAGACCGGCGGCGAGGTCGTGGTCTTCAGCCTCGGCCCCGAGCGGGTCAAGGAGGCTCTGCGGAAAGCCCTGGCCGTGGGCGCGGCGCGCGCCGTCCATCTGAATGACGCGGCCTTCGCGGGCGGCGACGCCCTGGCGACCGGCCGCGCCCTCGCCGCCGCGCTCGGCCGCGAATCGTTCGACCTCGTGCTCACCGGCTCGCAGTCGGACGACGTGCGCTGGGGCGGCACCGGCTCGGTGATCGCCGGCCATCTCGGCTGGCCGCATGTCTGGCTCGTGATGGGCGTCGTGCTGGAGGAAGGCAGCCAATCCCTGAAAGTCACGCGGGAGATGGAGAGCGGCGTCAACGAGATCTCGCGCATCGCGCTGCCGGCGGTGCTGGAGATCCAGGCCGGCATCAACCATCCGCGGTATGCCTCCCTCAAAGGGATCATGGCCGCCAAGAAGAAGGAGATCGCCAACGTCGGCCCGTCCGACCTCGACCTCGGCGCCGGCCAGGTCGGCGCGGCGGGCTCGCGGATCGAGATCGTCTCGGTCGCCTTCCCCGAGAGCGGGACGGGCGCGCAGATGATCGAGGGCACGCCCGAGGCCGCGGCCAAGACGCTGGTGGACAAGCTCCGCACGGAAGCGAGGGTGCTCTGATGGCGAAGGTCTGGGTGGTCCTGCAACTCCGCGAGGGGGGACAGCTCCCGCGCATCTCCCGGGAAGCCCTCGGAGCCGGCCAGAAGCTGGCCGCCACTCTTGGCGGCAAGGCCGAAGCGGTCGTGCTCGGCGAGGGCGTCGGGCTCGCCGCGGCCGAGGTCGCCAAGAACGATCTGGCCGCGGTCCACGTGGCCGATCATCCGGCTCTCCGCAGCTACACGCCGGGCGCGTACCTGGGGGCGCTGGTGCCCGCGATCCAGGCCGCGAAGCCGGATTACGTGGTCTTCCCGCACACCTATCAATCGGTGGACTACGTCCCCCGTCTCGCCCAGGCCGTGGACGCCGGGCTCATCACCGACGCCACGGGTTTCGAGTCCGCCGCCTCCGGGGGAGATACCGGATTGCTCTGGAAGCGTCCCGTTCTCGGCGGCAAGCTCCAGGCCCGCGTGCGGGTCAAGGGCGAAGGCACGGTCTTCGTCTCGGTCCAGGCCGGCGCCTTCCAGGCGGACGCCGTCGTGAAAGGCGGAGAGGCCGAGGTCAAGCCGCTGGAAGCCGACCTCTCCGGGATCAAGCCGGACCGCGAGGTCCTCGGCTACGAGGAGGTTGGCGGCGACCAGGTGGACCTGACCAAGGCCGACATCATTCTGGCCGTGGGCCGCGGAGTCGGCGGCGCGGACAAGATGGGGGTGATCAACGACCTCGCCCAGGCCCTCGGTGCCGAGATCGGCGCCAGCCGGCCGGTGATCGACAACGGCTGGCTGCCGCGCGACCGCCAGATCGGCTCCTCGGGCCAGACCGTGGCGCCGAAGCTCTACGTGGCCGCGGGCATCTCGGGAGCGATCCAGCACCTGGTCGGCATGAAGGCCTCGACCGTGATCGTGGCCATCAACAAGGACCCGGGAGCGCCGATCTTCAATGTCGCGCACTACGGCATCGTCGGCGACCTGCACGAGGTGCTGCCGGCGCTGACCGAGGCCGTCAAGGCGGCCAAGGGGTAGGTGAGCTCCGAGACCTTCCGCTGGGTCGTGGTCGGCGTAGGAACCGCCGATCTCGCCGATCCGGAGCGCTTGCGGTCCCTCGCCGGCCTGATCCGCAGCCGCAGCCGGGAGGGCCTGCGCCCTCTGGTCGTGCTGCCGGCGATCCCCGGCATGGCGGAGCATCTGTGGGAGGTGTTCGGCGGCGGGCGGTCGAAGTTCCGGACGGCCGCGGGCGGCGTGAACCTTCACGCCATGTCACATTCGGTCGCCGATCCCCACCGGCGGCTCGCGATCCTGTTGGGGCTCCCCGTCCCCGAGGCCGAGTCGCTGATCGCTCCGGATCTGACGGACCTCGCCAAGACGTCGGTCACGGCCGTTCTGGGCCGCCACCCTGGCGCCCGTGCACAGGTGATGAGCTTTGCGGAGCGGCTGCTGACCCGGATCGCCGCGGCCTTCTTCAACTCCGAGGGGATCCCCGCCGCCTGGCAGGACGCCTGTGCTCTGGTACGTGCCCCGAAGGGGGGCGGCTCCCGGCCTCGCATCTGGGAGCCGCTGCCCGCCGAGGGGCTCGCACGCCGCCTCGAAGCGCTGCCGCGGGTGGTGGTGACGCAGGCCGGCATCGCCGGCGGTCCGGACGGCAAGCCGGTGCGCATCGAGCCCGGCGGCAGCGAGATCTCGGCCTCCTATCTTGCGGCCTGGCTCAGGGCCGAGCGCTGCGAGATCTGGGGCGACACCCCGGGCCTGTTCACGGGTGACCTCGCTCTGCTCCCTTCAGCGCGGCTGCTGCGCGCCGCGGGCTACGACGAGGCCCAGGAGATCCTGGCCACCGGGGGTCCCGGTCCCCACCCGCGCGTGATCCCGCCGCTGCGGCACCACCGCATCCCGCTGCACTTCGGTTGGCTCCGGCACCCCGCCGGGCCGGGGACGGTCGTCTCCAGCGCCGGTCCGGTCACCGGCCCCCAGGTCAAAGCCGTAGCGGTGCGGACGGGCATCACCCTGATCTCGATGGAGACCCTCGGCATGTGGCAGGAGGTCGGATTCCTGGCCGGGGTATTCGCGCGCTTCTCGGAGCACGGGCTGTCCATCGACTCCGTCTCGACCTCGGAAACCAACGTGACCGTCTCACTCGATCCCACGGCGAACGCCCTGAACGAGAAGGTCCTGGGTGCTCTGCTCCGTGACTTGGAGAAGCTCTGCGAGCCGCGGGTGATCGCTCCGACCGCGGCGCTCTCGCTGGTCGGCCGCGGCATCCGCGGCATCCTCCACGAGCTGAGCCCCGTCCTGGAAGTCTTCGAGGAGATGAAGGTCCACCTGGTTACCCAGGCAGCCAACGACCTCAACCTCACCTTCGTGGTGGACGAGGACCAGAGCGACCGGCTGGTCAAGCAGCTCCATTCCCTGCTCTTCGGGAACCAGACCGAGAACGCCGTCTTCGGTCCCACCTGGGCGGGGATGTTCGAGGACGAGGAGATCGAAGCCGCTGCCGAGCCGGAGGGCGACTGGTGGCGCGCTCGCCGGGACGAGCTGCTGGCTCTGGCCGCCGAGCGCGGGCCGGTCTACGTCTACGACGAAGAGACTCTGGACCGGGCGGCGGACTCCGTGCGCTCCCTCGGGGTCTTCGACCGGGTCTTCTACTCGGTCAAGGCGAACGCCCACGCCGGAGTGCTGGCCCGCCTGGAAGCGGCCGGGCTCGGCTTCGAGTGCGTGTCCGCGCCCGAGCTGGAGCACGTGGCGTCCGTCTTCCCGGGGATCGAGCCGGCCCGCCTGCTCTTCACCCCGAACTTCGCGCCGGCCGCCGAATACCACCGCGCCTACGAGCTCGGGGCCTGGGTGACGATCGACAGCCTGCACCCGTTGCGGGCCTGGCCGGACGTGTTCCGCGGCCGGGAGATCCTGGTGCGGGTGGATCCCGGGCGGGGGAGGGGGCACCATGCCCACGTGCGCACGGCGGGCGCGCAGTCCAAGTTCGGGGTGGACCCCGAGAACCTGGGCGAGCTGCGCGAGCTGGCCGCGGGGCTCGGGGCGCGGGTCGTGGGCCTCCATGCCCACTCGGGCAGCGGCATCCGGAACTCCCGGAGCTGGCGCGAGGTCGCGCTCTTCCTGGCCGAGGAGGCCGAGCGCTTCCCGGATGTACGGGTGATCGACGTAGGCGGCGGCCTCGGCGTGCCGGAGCAGCCCGGTCAGGGTCCGCTCGACCTGGAAGAGCTGGGGGAGTCGCTGCGCCTCTTCCGCGCCGCCAATCCCCGCTTCGAGCTCTGGATCGAGCCCGGCCGGTTCCTGGTGGCCCAGGCCGGGGTGCTCCTCGCGCGGGTGGTGCAGGTGAAGCGCAAGGGGGGGATGACCTACGTCGGCGTCGAGACAGGCATGAACTCCCTGATCCGTCCCGCCCTCTACGGGGCGTATCATCCCATCGTGAACCTGAGCCGTCTCGGCGAGCCTGCCACGATGCTGGCGCACGTCGTGGGCCCCATCTGCGAGACCGGGGACATCCTCGGCCGTTCCCGCCGCCTGGCCCCCGCGCAGGAGGGGGATGTCCTCCTCATTGCCAACGGCGGCGCCTACGGCCGAGTCATGAGCTCCCGCTACAACCTCCGCGAGCCCGCGGGGGAAGCGATGCTCCCCTCCGCGTAAGCTCCGAAAAAATCCTCCCCGGTCGCTCCCCCAAAAAGGGATGCTCCGTCCCCTCATGTACTTGGAGCAAGTACACATTCCCGAGCGACGCCCTACCCCGTTTTAGGAGCAAAAAAGCGAGCCTGGAGCGTGGAGGCACAGGATTATGCTCCGAGTACACGGATTGGAGGCTCCGAAACGCATTGTTTTGCTCCTAAAGCGGTCTGGTATGCTACAAAAACGAGGCTGTCAGTCCTTCGGCTTCAAGTAGATGCTCCGAAAGAATGTGTACTTGGAGCATAATTATGGGGGGCGGGCAGAGACTCCATGGTTTTCGGAGCATCCTGGCGCGGTGGAGAGCCTGCCGGGAGCGCGGATGCTCCAAACTTGCCTGAAGGAGAGTGTCATGACGGTAGGTATGCCTCCAGAGAGGCTGTTGGCGGAGCTGGACAAGCAGCTTGCCCAGCACCGGGAACGTGCGGCGTTCCACGCCGAGCAGGAAAGCGCTCATCGCGAGCAGCGGGAGCGCCACGAGCAGGAAGCTGCAAAGATCGCCCAGACCGCGGACTCTCTCCGCGCGAGCCTGACCACGGCGCTCGGGCTGGTGGCGCCCGCCCTGGCCGTGGAAGCGCGCGACAAGGACATGGACACCGGCCACGAGCGCATCCTGAGCCGGCTGGTGAACCGGGTGATCGAGGGCAAGTCCGGCGACGAGCGAATCGGGGCGGCGGCGGTGACAACGGAGGTCAACCGCCGTTTCACCGACATCCTCCGGCGGCCCGCCACCCAGCGCCAGGTCGCCCTGGTGCTCCGCCGCCAGGCAAGGCGGGGTCGAATCCACCAGGTCCGGCGCGGGAAGCCGCATCATGAGGCGCTGTATGTGCGGGAGCTGTCGGCGAAGGGCTGACCACCTCTCGGTTGACCCCGTCCATCCAGCCAAGCCAAGCCCCGTCAGGGGCGAAATGAAATAGCCCGGCACGTGAGTGCCGGGGAAGGGAAGGTACATCAGGAGGAAGGTCCCAGCCCCGGAGGGGCGGCATTGCGGCGGCCTCATCTGCCCCCTATGCCGTCCCTCCGGGACTGGGGGAGGTGGGGTGGCCCTCCTTCCCTTTCCCGGCACTCACGTGCCGGGCTATTTCATTTCGCCCTTACGGGCTCTGGGATGGGGAGCTCGACACATCAACCTGCCGGGAAGAGGGACGGCATCTACTCGTCAATGGAGAGGCCGTGCCTGCGCAACAGCGTCCGAAACTCCTCTTCGGAAGAGATCGTCCGATGATGCTCCTCCTGTCCCAGGATGTAGGCACGCATGTCGGGACGGATTGCGGCCAGGAGATGCACGTGGTCTGGCATGCCTCCGGCCACGAGGAGGATGCCGCCCTGCCCCCGCAGGATGCCCCCGAAATAAGCGTAGAGCTCGTCCCGAAGAGCGGATTCAATGAGAGCGGCTCGCTGTTTGGTACTGAAGACGAGATGGTACTGGAGCTTGGTGTAGGTGTCGGACATGGTGTGGAAGGTCGCCCCTCTCTCGCCGGGATATAAGGGAACGGCATGACTTTTCGCGGGATTCTAGCCCAATCGGCACGGGATGTGGGAACCAGCCGGCCTCCCGAAACTCTCCCCCTCCCTCCTGCGTAGTCTCATCCGGGAGGGAACCCAATGAATACCGAAATCCAGACGCAGCCGACGGACGAGTCGGAGAAGCACCTGAACCTGCTGATGCGCTTCTTCACGGCGCCGGTCGAGGTGCGCACCTATACGAACCTGTTCTACCTGGCCCTGGCGTTCCCGCTGGGCCTGTTCTACTTCATCTTCCTGCTCACCGGGCTGGCCCTGGGGTTTGGCCTGACGATCATCTGGATCGGCCTGCCCATCCTGGCCGTGGTGCTCGCGGCGAGCTGGGGCATGGCTGCGCTGGAACGGCGGCTCGCCATCCTGCTGCTCGGCGCCGAGGTGCCCCCGATGACGGCGCCGGCCACCGGCCAGCCTCAGGACTTCTGGAAGCGGGTGCAGGAGTTCCTGGGCAACCCCGTGACCTGGAAGGGCCTGGGCTTCCTCTTCCTCAAGTTCCCGCTGGGGATCATGAGCTTCGTCCTGACCCTGACTCTGCTGGTGGTCCCGGCCGCGTTCCTCTTCGCGCCGATCGCCTGGGGTTTCGACGACGTCTACTACGACATCCCGTTCTGGAACGTGGACACTTTCGGCGAGACGCTGATCCTGGCCGCCTTCGGTCTCATGGGCCTGCTCGTGTCGCTCAACATCCTCAACGGCATGGGCCGGGTCTGGCGCGAGCTGGCCGAGGTGATGCTCGGCAGCCGGCGCTTCGAGGTGCCCGCCGAGCAGCCGCCGACAATACCGCCGCCCTCGCCCTCCCTGCCCGCGATGCTGCCACTCTCCTGATACGCTGCCAACCCGCGCCGGCGCCCTCCGGGGGCGCCGGCAGCGCTGGCAGGAGGCTCTCCTTGGAAAACGTCTGGAAGGACATCCGCTTCGGAATCCGCACGCTGGTCCGCAATCCGGCCACGACTTTCCTCGCCATGCTGACCCTGGCCCTGGGCATCGGGGCCAACTCCGCCATCTTCAGCGTGGTCAACCGCGTGCTCCTCGATCCGCTGCCGTATCCGCAGCCGGACCGGCTGATCATGCTCCTGGAGAGCGCGCCCAAGCTGGGCTTTCCGCGCTTCAGCGTCTCGCCGCCGAACTTCGAGGACTTCCGCAGCCAGAACAAGTCGTTCGAGCATCTCTCCGCCTACGGCCGCGAGCGCTTCAACCTGACGGGCCGGGAGCAGCCGGAGGTCATCCTCGGCGCTCAGGTCTCGCACGATTTCTTCCAGATGCTCAGGGTCGACCCCGCCCCGGGCCGCGGGTTCCGGCAGGAGGAGGGGCGCCCCGGCCAGGCGCGGGTGGTCGTCCTCGCGCACGGGCTCTGGCAGCGGCTGTTCGGCGCCGATCCGAAGATCGTCGGGCGGCCGATCACCCTGAACGGCGAAAGCTACACGGTCGTGGGCGTCGCCCCCCGCGGCTTCGAGCTGCCGCGGCGGACGGAGCTCTGGGTGCCCCTGGCGCTCGATCTCGCCAACGAGAGCCGCGGCGGCCACTACCTGGGCGCGATCGGCCGGCTCAAGGAGGGCGTCAGCCTGGAGAAGGCGGAGACCGAGATGATCGGCATCGCCGCCCGGCTGGAGAAGCAGTACCCGGACAGCAACACCGCGTGGACGGTGGACCTGATCCCCCTGCAGGAGATCACGGTGGAGGACATCCGGCCCATCCTGATGATTCTCCTGGTGGCGGTGGCCTTCGTGCTGCTGATCGCCTGTGCCAACGTGGCCAACCTGCTGCTGGCGCGGGTGGCGTCGCGGGAGCGGGAGCTCGCCGTGCGCGCGGCGCTCGGAGCGAGCCGGTCGCGGCTGGTGCGCCAGATGCTCGTCGAGACCGCGCTCCTCTTCGTGGCGGGCGGGGCCCTCGGCCTGCTGCTCGCGCACTGGGGCGTCAAGGCGCTCATCGCCCTCGATCCGCAGGGCATTCCGCGCGCCCAGGAGATCGGGGTCGACGGCCGGGTGCTCGCCTTCACCTTCTTCGTCTCGCTGGCGACCGGCCTGCTGTTCGGCCTGGTGCCGGCGCTCTCGGCCACCGGCCGCAGGCTCTACGAGGCGCTCAAGGAGGGGGGCCGCGCCATGGCGGGCGGAGTCCACGGCCGGCTGGTGCGCAACCTGCTGGTGGGCTTCGAGGTGGCGGTCGCGTTGGTGCTGCTGGTGTGCGCGGGACTGCTGATCCAGAGCTTCGCGCGGCTGAGCGGGGTCGATCCTGGGTTCAAGCCCGAAGGGGTGATGACCGCCCGCATCTCGATCCCCGAGTTCAAGTATCCGGACGAGGAGCGGCAGGCGCTCTTCTACGATCAGCTCCTGGAGCGGCTCGGCGCGATGCCGGGGGTCGAAGCGGCCGCCTCGATCGACCCGCTGCCGCTCAGCGGCTCCAACATGATCCTCGCCTTCGTGGTCGAGGGGCGGCCGGTGCCGCCGCCGGCGGAGACGCCCAGCACCCACGTGCGGATGATCAGCCCCGATTATTTCAAGGTGATGGGCATTCCCCTGGTCAAGGGGAAGGGCTTCGAGGACAAGGACCGCCTCGGCGCCGAGCAGGTCGTGGTCATCAACCAGACGATGGCGGACAGGATCTGGCCCGGCGAGAGCCCGATCGGCAAGCGTTTCACCTTCGGCGATCCGGCCGACCCGGAGGAGCCGGGGTGGCGCACGGTCGTGGGGGTGGTGGCGGACGTGCGGCACGATACGCTGGATCAGGAGAAGACCTCGGAGGCGTACTGGCCGCAGGCCCAGGGGCCGTCTACGGACACGGTGCTGGTGCTGCGCACCTCGGGCGACCCCGTTCAACTCGCCGGGCCGTTGCGCGAGGCGGTCCGTGGGATCGACCGCGATCTGCCTCTCGAGCGCATTCAGCCGATGGAGCAGGTGGTTTCCGAGGCGCTGGCGCAGAGCCGCTTCAAGACGCTGCTGCTCGGCCTCTTCGCCGCGCTCGCCCTGGCCCTGGCCGCGGTGGGGGTCTACGGCGTGGTCAGCTACTCGGTGGCGCAGCGGACGCACGAGATGGGCATCCGCCTGGCGCTGGGCGCGCGCCCCGACCAGGTGCGCAGGATGATCCTGGTCCAGGGCATGCGGGTCGTGCTGATCAGCTCCGTCATCGGGCTCGGAGCGGCCCTGTTCGCGACCCGGTTCCTGCGCGAGCAGGTCTACGGCGTGAGCGCCACGGACCCGATGACGTTCGCGCTCGTCCCGCTGGTCCTGCTCGCCGTGGCCCTCGTGGCGAACCTGGTGCCGGCCCTGCGGGCGACGCGGGTAGATCCGCTGGAGGCGTTGCGGTATGAGTGAGGACTGAAGCCGGGCGTTCGCGATAGCATTGGCGCCGGCCAGACCGGTCCGCCTATGAAAGCCCCTTCCACCGACGAGCTCGTCCAGCTCCCCGAGCCGATTGCGCTCCAGCGTCAATTCGACGCCAAGAACTACCGCTATTTCCGGCTGATCCTGGGGCTGGTGCTCATCCTTTCCCTTGTCGCGACCGTGGAGGCGGCGACCGCACGGCGGTTCGGGTTGATGGCCTTGATGGTGGTGGACCTCATCGCGGCGGTCCTCCTGGTGATGCTGCGGCGCGAGCGCTTCTACGGGCTCTACTTCCGGCAGATCCTGCTCGGGTTCCTGGCCCTCCAGGCCGTGGCGATCAAGGTGGTGAACCTGCGCGACGAGGACTCGACGACCGCTTTCATCCCCATGATGCTCGCGTTGTTGGGGTTCCGGCTGCGCTTCATCGAGCACTTGATGCTCTACGTGATGCTCTGGCTGACCGCGGTCTTCCCCCTGTCCGCGTCGGGCCTGCCGTCCGCCGATGCCCTGGCGACGACGGACCGCTTCATCGCCGTCAGCGTCGTAGGCGTGCTGTGCCTGATGGTGTCGGCCTTCATCACGCAATTGGAAAGAAAGCGCTTCCTGGGGGTCTGGCGGACGGAGCACGCCCGCTCCCGGGAGCGGCTGCGCATGCGCGAGGAGATCGAGTACGCGCGCAGGATCCAGCTCAGCATGCTGCCCCAGCTCCCCCCCGACATCGGCTGGGTCGAGCTGGCCGCGGCCTCCCTTCCGGCGACCGAGGTCGGCGGCGATTACTACGACTACTTCCGCCTGTCGGGCTCGCAGCTCGCGCTGGTGATCGGCGACGTCTCCGGCCACGGCCTGGCCAGTGGGCTGCTGCTCTCCGGCGTGCGGAGCTGCCTCTATCTCCTGGAGAAGGACCTGGCCTCGCCGGTGGACGTCCTGAACCGGCTGAACCCGATGGTGCGCAAGACCACGGACCGGCGGACCTACGTCACCCTCCTGTGCGCCGTGCTCGACCGGGTTGAGGACGGGTCCGGGGTCGAGGTCACGGTCGCGAGCGCCGGCCATCCGCCGCTGCTCTGCTGGGATTCCCAGACCGGCAAGTTCGCGGAGGTAGGGGACGGCGCGCCGCCGCTCGGCACCCGCCTGGACGCCGAGTACCGCCAGATCCAGCACAAGGTGCGGCGCGGCGACGTCCTGGTGCTCTACACCGACGGCCTGGTCGAGACCCGCAACGGCCTCGGGCAGGACTACGGCTACCCCCGTCTGCAGAAGACCGTGGGCCGCGCGGCGTCCGGCACCCACTCGGTGCGCGAGATCCGCGACGCCATCCTCGGCGACCTCTCGCACTTCAAGGGGGACTCCGAGCAGAGCGACGACATCACGGTGGTGGTGGCCCGGGTGAAGTAGGGCCTGCTATCTTTCCCGCCCATGAACCGTCTCCTTCCTCTCGTCTTTGTTTTAGCCCTTCCCACATTTGCCCAGGATTGGGCGCCCGACGTCCCCGAGCCGGGGAGCGTCGAGCAGATCCGCGAGTACACGACCGAGCCGCGGTTTCTTGCCGAAACCGTGGCCTACGTGCCCGAGTCGGAGACCGTGCCGTCGCCGGGCGACGTCCTCGGCCGCATCGTGGGCACGCCGAACGAGCTGAGCCGGGTTTCCGAGATCTACGGCTATTACCGCCGGCTCGACGAAGCCAGCGACCGGGTGCAGGTGGAGACGATCGGGCGTACGGAGGAGGGGAGGGAGATCCTTCTGATCGCGATCTCCGACGCCGAGAACGTCGCGCAGCTCGACCATTGGAAGGAGATCACCGCCCGGCTCGCCGATCCGCGTGCCACCCCCCGCGAGGAGGCGCGCCGCCTGGCCGCGGAGGGCAAGGTGATCTATCACCTGCTCGGCGGCCTGCACTCCAGCGAGACCGGCAGCCCCGAGATGCTGATGGAGCTGGCCTACCGGCTGGCCGTCTCCGAGCGGCCCTCGATCCAGGAGATCCGGAAGAACGCCGTCGTCCTGATCACGCCGGTGGTCGAGCCCGACGGCCGGGACCGCGCGGTCGAATGGTTCTACCGCCACCTGCGCGAACGCAAGGGGACCTGGGACGAGATCCGCGAGATCATGGGACCCCCCTACTGGGGCCATTACGTCTTCCACGACAACAACCGGGACGGCATGCAGGTCACCCAGGCGCTCTCCAAGGCGCTCCACGAGTCCTGGTTCGCGTGGCATCCGCAGGTGATGCACGACCTGCACGAGTCGGTGCCCTTCCTCTACATCTCGACGGGCCACGGTCCCTACAACCGGGGAGTCGATCCGGTCACCATCCACGAATGGACGCAGCTCGGCGTTCACGAGGCCGGCTCGCTGTCGTCGATGGGCCTCCCCGGCGTCTGGACCTGGGGTTTCTGGGATGGCTGGTGGCCTGGCTACCTGACCTCGGTGGCCAACACCCACCATTCCATCGGCCGCTTCTACGAGACCTTCGGCAACTCCCACGCCGGCACCTTCGACCGCGAGATCAGGTCGCGCTACGCCGGCAAGCCGGTGACCGACGTGCAGTGGTACCGCCCCTGGCCGCCGGACAAGAAGGTCCGCTGGTCGCTGCGCAACAACACCAACTTCATGGAGTCGGCCGTGCTGGAGGGGCTGGAGTACGCGGCCCTGCACCGCCAGGAGCTGCTGGAGAGCTTCTGGGCCAAGGCCAACCGCTCCCTGGAAAAGGGGCGCACCGAGGCACCGTACGCCTGGATGTTCCCGGCCGAGCAGCGGGATGCGGGCCGCCTGGCCCATCTGATCAACCAGCTCCGCCTGCACCGCATCGAGGTCCACCGCCTGACCGCCGACCTGACGCTCGGCAAGCTTTCCTGGCCGGCCGGCACTTATGTGGTGCGCCTGGACCAGCCGTACCGGAACGCGGCGATCAACTTCCTGGAGGAGCAGAAGTTCCCGGCCGACGAGCCGAACGAGCCCTACGACGACGTGGCCTGGACGTGGCCGCTCCTCTACGGCGTCGAGGGCTCTTCGGTCGCGGACCGCAAGGTGCTCGACGCGGCCATGGAGCCCCTCTCCGGGGAGGCTCCCC
>DASUNJ010000582.1:0-2068 GCA_036277235.1 Thermoanaerobaculia bacterium
CGGTCTCCACCTCGGAGGAGCGCGTCTCCTCTTCATCAGCTTCGGGCTCGGAGGTCGCGCGAGGCCTGGCGGGCGCCTTCTCTTCCCTGGATGGAGAGGGGCTCGCCGCTTGCCGGGGCTGCCCGTCAGGCGCCAGGTCGCGGGATCCGAGAAAGTAGAAGAGCGCCACGGCACCCAGGAGGATGCCGAGGATCCAGAAGCCGGACAGTCCGGAACGGGAACGTCCGCGCAACGCGGAGCGTCGGCGGGGAGTCGGCCGGCGCGGTTGCACTCGTCAGGTCAGGCGGCTTTCTGCGCCGTCTCCGTCTCTTCGCCCCGCAGTCGGCGGACCGCGCGGCGCAGGATCAGCTCGGTCATGGGGACGTCCTTTTCCAGGTAGGTCCTGGAGCGCTCGTCCACGAGCAGATCCGGCTTCAAGGCTTCCTGGAGCGGCTCCCGGTCAGGGCCGGTGTAGAAGGCCTCGGTGAACAGCAGGCGGCCGCCGGTGGAGAGATCGGCCGTGCCCAGGCGGCCGGCATGTCCGAAGGTGCGCTCGCCCACCAGCTCGGCCTTGAGCTTCTGGCGCAGGACGGTCGCGAGCACCTCGGCGGCGCCGAGCGTGCTGCGGTCGACCAGGACCACCATCTTCCCCTGCCAGACGGGCTTCTCCGAGCCGGTGTAGGTCTCCAGCTCCTTGTCGCGGCGCTTCAGGGCGCCCAGGTCGCCGTTGGCGAACAGCTCGGCGATCTCGTAGGCCACGTCCGCCTCGCCCGACGAGACGCCGCGCAGGTCCACGAGCAGGCCCTCGCGGGTCTTGGCGGCGTTCTCCTGGAGCAGCGCCTTGACGCGGTCCGCGGCCCCCTTCTCGAAGGAGGGGATGCGCAGCATGGACGCGCCCTCGACCTCGGAGAGGCCGACCGGCGGCGGATCGAACGGCTTGAGCTCGAACGACAGGGGCACGGGCTCGCCGACGCGGACCATCTCCAGGGAGACCTTGGTGCCCGGCTTGCCGGCCAGGATCTCCTGGACCTCCCACAGCGGCATGGTGCGGGTCGTGCGGTTGTTGACCTCGGCCACGATGTCGCCTGCCTTGACGCCGGCGGCCTCGGCCGGGCTCCCCTTCTCCGCGGCAACTACATAGAGGATGCCGTGCTCCTTGAGCAGCACGAGGCCGCTGTTGCGCAGACCCGTGGTCCGCGCCTCCAGATAGGCATCGATGTGCTTGGCGGGCACATAGATCGAGAAGGGGTCCAGCGCGTCCGTGGTGCCGTCCAGGGCGCCGGAGATCAGGGTATCCATCTCGGGCTGGTCGACGTAGGCCTGCCTGACGAGGCCCAGCACCTCCGTGAACACCGAGAGGTACTTGTAGAACGAATCCTCGTCGCTGGGCTCGTTGCGCTCCGCGGCCCTCAGGAGCGTGTCCCCGAGGATCGGCAATACGAGCAGGAAGGAGACGAGGAAGAAAATGACGCGGCTACGGCTCATGGGCTGCTCACCTCAACCAGTGCAGGGGGTCGTCCGGCCGGTTCTCCACTCGGATTTCGAAGTAGAGCCTGTCCGACGCCAGCCCCACGACATCACCTAAAGATACCATACCTCCCGCCCCCACCCGCAGCTCGGAGAGGCCCGCGTAGAGCGTGAACACGCGCCCCGGATGGTGCACGATCACCGTGTCTCCATAACCCTGGAACGGCGCGGCGAAGAGCACCTTGCCGGGGAACACCGAGCGCACCTCCGAGGCCGCCTCCGTGGCCAGGCCGATGCCGTTGTGGGGCACGCGCGTCTTGTAGCGCGGATCGAGGCGGAAGCCGAACTTCTCGGTCACCTTGCCCGGCACCGGCCAGTCGAGCACGCCGCGGAACTGCTGGATCGGCTTGCCCGACAGCTCCGAGGTGCTGCGGCCGTAGAGGAAGTCCACGAGGTTGGAGAGCTTGCGCTCGCGGTTGGCGAGGGCGCCGGCCTGGGCGGCGAGGGCGCGCCCCTCCTGCTCCGCCCGGGCCAGGAGGACGGCCTTGCGCTGGCGTACCGCGGCGAGCTGCCGGCGGCGGCCCTCTTCCTGGGCGAGCCAGCGGTCGAGCTCCTCGCGCTG
>DASUNJ010000583.1:0-5063 GCA_036277235.1 Thermoanaerobaculia bacterium
CGCTCTCGTTGGTGCCGTCGAACCGCTGAATGTGCCAACCGCGGTCGGGGGGCAGGACGAACGAATAGTGCGGCATCTGAACGTGATTGTTGCTCCGGGTAACCTCAGTCGCCATGGAGGCACAGCCGACGATCGACGCCAGCATCATGGCGAGGAAGCAGGGACCGAAAACGTTTTTCATGACGTCCTCCTTGTTCGAAACGGATCGTCAGAGGTCGCCGCCTACTTGCGCGCCGCTTTGGCTGATGCATAGTCCGAGAGCCCCTGCCGCAAGGCGGGACCGAAATCCTCGTTCAGCCACTTGAGGATCTTGTCATCGACATCGCTCATGCGGGTGCCGCTGACCGACCGATGATGGATCGCGGCGACCAGCTCGCCTGTCTTCTTGTCGACCAGCTTGATGTCCCAGGTGGCGGTGGCGGAGCCGGCGCCGAGGCCGACCAACCACTTGGCGACCTTGTTTCCCGCATTGACATCCACGAAACGGCCTGAGAGCAGGTAGTCGCCCTCGTCCCTCGACACCTCGGCATAACCGGTCAAGGCATTCGACAGCGCGCCGCGGAGCCAGTTGGGCATCGCGCCGGACAGCTCGAAGGCGCGTGACGAATCCTTGCTGTCGACGTCGGCCTTGGATCCGAGAAAGACCGGATCCGGCCACTCGGCTACCTGGATCCGGGCACCCTCGAGCGAAAGCTCGGGCTTGACCCAGAAATAGTCGAGACGGGCCGACGTGCGGAGCTCGACATCCTTGCCGAACCAAGTGGGGTCGAGAAGCCCGTCATCGAGCCGCCCGGCCGCGCAGGGCGCCGCCGCAGTTGCCCAGACGAGCAGAAACAGGAAACACGATCGTACCTTCAGAGTGTGCATGGCATCGTCTCCCTGGCGGAGCGTTGCCGCCTCCGCCGCAGTCAGCGGTTTTTTCTTCGCGTTCGTTCTTACTTCCATTCCTCTCAACGGTATTCGCCGATGATCTTGATCCACTTCGCACGCGTCTCCTCGGTCACGGGGAGCTTCTTGATGGCCCAGGCGACCCGAACGATGGACGAGCCATCGCGGTAGAGCTTCGCCACCTCGAGCTCTTCACCGAAACCGCGGCATCCCCGATACTCCCATTGGTAAACGACCTCCTCTTCCTCCTGCCGCAGGACCGTCCAGGTCGTCGAGGGGCATTGCTTGAGAGTTTCCTCCTTCGCGCTGTTCATGACTTCCAGCGGCCCTACGAGGTCCCCGAGGCCCAGAATCTTTTGCACCGTGATCAGCTCCGTCCATGCCTCCACGATCTCTGCGGGCAGGACATACTCGGTGATCTCCATCTTGGGCGTGCGGCTGGTGTACCCCTGCCTCCAAGCCCTGCCGTCGAAGGCAGGGGGCGCATGAGCCGCCGTCGCGCCGGAGGACTCCGAGGAAAGCCGAAGAGTGGCGAGCGCAGCCTCGTAAGCCCCGAGGTTCCTGGCGAAGTTGTCGGCAGTATTTCGTAGAGAGAAGAGGTACAGGGTCTTGCCGTCGGACACGGCGCGCACGTCCAGAATCCACTCCGTTTTCTTGGGCCCCACGCGTCCGCGCCCTTCGAGCTTCAGCGCCTGGCAGCCGGCAAGCTCGATCAGGGACGTATGCGGTCTCTTGGGCAAAAACATCTGCCGTGCCAGACCACCGAAGATGGAGCTCCTGCCGACCATGAGCTCGATTGCAGACCTGGCATTTCTCGTCAGCTTGGAACAGGACATGCCCCTGCCTGCCGGGTGCCGATCGACGAAGAAGGACGGTATCTCGCCTGTTATGACCCTGAGGAAGGGCCCGGAACCGTCGGGACTGGGCATCTTCTCGCCAGGGGACAACACAGGCTCGGCAGAGAAGAACACCATGCCATGGCGGCTTGGCGTCTCGGTAAGGGCTGCCGTCTGGTCATACACGGTCCAGCCCTCAGGGAGTTCGATGGTGAACTGATCCTGCACCTCCTCGACGCCGGCAGCAAGGTCGGCGCGGGCGGCGAGCAGCGACGCTAGCGCCGCGAGTATGATTGCCGTTGGGTGTTTCATGAGTTCTCCTCCCGAGCTCGATCCCTGAGCGTTTCGTCAGACTTCGTCGCCTCCGTAGCGCTGCTCATGGCCGTCCGCCAAGGCAACATCCCGGACGTTCTTCTGCACGGTGATCGCGGCAAAGAGGCTGAGCACGAAGGACATCGCATAGAACCCCTTTTCGCTCGCGGTCAGCGGGGCGTTCCACAGCCCGACGGTCAGCAGCACGAGCGAAAGCGCCAGCGAGATCCAGCTCAGCCCGTAATAGATGTTCGTGACGGGGATGCCTTCCAACCTGTCGCGGACGCTCTTCTGCAACGAGACGGCCGAAAAGAGCCCGTACATGAGAATCGTGAAGTAATAGCCTTTTTCATTCAGGGCCGCCTCGGCGTTCCACAGGCCGATCAGATACGTGATCGATCCGATGAACAGGACCGCCCAGGATGCTCCAATGAAAGCGGCCGACGGCTTCTGCTGGTTCCGGTTCATGACAGGGCTCCTTTGGTGTTCACGGTCCGGGCTGCGACGCTCGCGAAGCTGCGGCCGTGCAAGATGGATGTTCCGGAAGCGGCCGGTTTTGGTTAGAGGAACCCCGGCGGGAGTATGATGAACGGACTGTGAGACCAGCGAGGCCCGACGATCGGGGGGCAGGCGGAGGCGCGATCCTCGCGGAGCTGCAGGCGGGCGGCCGCCGCGAAGAGAGCTTCCAACGTCTGTTCGACCTCTACCATGGCAGGGTGTTCCACTTCTTTGCCAAGCGGGGCATTCCCCCGGAGGACTGCCACGATCTAACCCAGGAGACGTTCGTCGGGATCTACAAGGGAGTAGGCTCCTTCCGGGGCGAGGCCGAGTTTGAAGCCTGGATCTTCAAGATCGCGACCAACATCTACCGCAAGCGATTGAGATGGGGAGCGGCGGAGAAACGATCGGGCATCGGGGTGGCACTGGACGGATTGGGCGACGCGGATTCGGCGAGCCTCGGCGACGGGCCGGGGGCGCTCCCCGACAAAGGGGATGCGCCGGACCGCAGGATCCTCGACACGGAGCGCTCGCGGCTCCTGCGCGCCGCCGTCCTGACGCTGCCGGATCAGATGCGCAAGTGTCTGATTCTGCGAGTCTATTATGATCTCAAGTATCGCGAGGTCGGCGCGGCGTTGCGGATATCCGTCGAGACGGTCAAGGCCCACCTCTTCCAGGCGCGGCAGCGGATCAAGGAGAGCCTGGGCGACTACTTCCAGGACGTGGATCTCTGAGGAGGCAAGGCGGCATGCCGGGTGAGCTGAAAACGGAGCTGAAAGCGGTGCTGGAGGATTTCCTCGCCGGGGCGCGGCAGGATCTCGCCTCCCACCCCGAGCCGGAGGAGCTGCTGGCCTACCGCGCCGGCGAGCTGCCGGCCCCCGAGCGGGCGAGGGTGGAGGACCATGTCGTCGCCTGCCCGCACTGCCTGGAGCTGCTCCTCGATCTCGGGCGCCTCTCCGATCCCGGGTTTGTCGGCGAGCACGGCATCACCGCGGCCGAGAAGGCCGCCGGCTGGCAGGCCGTGCAGGCGCGGCTGGCCCCGGAGACCGCTCCGCACGAGGCGCCTCGCCGTCGCCGGGCGGTCTTCTTCGCCTCCCCCCGCCCGGCCTGGGCGCTGGCGGCTGCCCTCCTGGTTGCGGTCGTGGGTCTTTCCCTGCGCACGCGGCAGCTCGAGCGCAGCGTCGAGGACCTCAGCCGTCCCCAGGTCAACGCCCCCGTCGTGGACCTCTTTCCCGCGAGCGAGCTGCGCGGCGGGGAGGGGGAGGCCGCGGTGGTGGAGCTGGCCCCGGCCAGCCGCTTCTTCACGCTCATCCTGAGCCCCAAGGGCTCGTCCGACTACGCCGGCTACCGGCTGGAGATCCTCGATTCAGGGGGAAGAGCGGTGTGGAGCGCGGAAGGGCTCGAGAAGGACCGCCACGGCTCCTTCACCTTGATCCTCGCCCGGAGCTTCCTCGCCCCCGGCGATTACCGCCTCCGCCTCTACGGTCTCGAGGGAGATGCCGGGACGCTGATCGAGGAGCTCCGGGTGCGCATCGTCCTCGGGACATGAGAACGCCTCTCCGGGTGGTGGCGATCCTCCTCCTCGGCCTGCTCGGAGCGGGATGTCAAAAAGCCGGGCAACCGGAGCCAGCGGAGCCAGCGCCCCCCGTCGAGCCGCGCCTCGCGGCAACCCCGGGAACGGCACTGGAAGCCGGCCTGGCGGGTGCTCGATCCCACTCCTATCGCATCGGCATGGCGGCCGGCCAGTACGCCGCTCTCACGGTCGACCAGCGGGGCGTGGACGTCGTCGTCGTCCTGAATGCGCCCGACGGCCGAGTGCTGCGCCGGGTGGACGGCTTCACCGAGGATCATGGTCCGGAGCCGCTTCCGTTCATCGCCGGGGAGGCAGGGGACTACCGGGTTGAGGTGAGCTCGCCCGTTGCCGGGGCCGACGGCTCCTACGCGATCGTTTTCGAGGCCCTCCGGCCTCCCACTCCGAGGGACCGCAGCCTCGTCGCCGCCGAGGAGGTGTTCGCGGCGGGAGAGGAGCTGCGCCGTAAGGGAGGCCGGCCCGCGCTCCAGGGGGCGGTGGAGAGGCACCTTCGAGCCCTGGAGCTCCTGCGCGCGATCGGCGCGACCGGCCGGGAGGCCGACGTCCTCCTGAGCCTCGGCTCGGCATTCTCCGACCTGGGGGAGTACGCGCAGGCGCGCGGAGCCTACGGCCGGGCGCTGGACCTCTTCCGCGCCGCCGGCCGGAGCCGGGAATCGCTCCCGGCTCTGTCGGGCCTGGGGCGGGCCTACCGGATCCTGGGCCAGCCCGAGGAAGCTCTCCGGTGCTACCGCGAAGCGCTTGACCTGAGCAGGAAGCTGGGCGCGCGGCGGCACGAGGTCGAGCTGCTCGGCAACCTGGGCCGGGTCTACGCTTCCCAGGGCAAGGTCGAAGAGGCCCTGGCCTTCTACGACCAGGCTCTCGCCGGCTGGCGGGAGCTGGGCGTGGCCCGGGAACAGGCCACGAGCCTCAACCTGCTGGGCCGGCTCTACCTCCAGTTG
>DASUNJ010000584.1:0-3846 GCA_036277235.1 Thermoanaerobaculia bacterium
TACATCTCGCTGATGCTGCGGCTCGGCTACGACATCAAGGACGCGCGCTACTCGATCGAGGCGCTGTCCCTGAAGCTGGGGGCCGTGCTGCTGGTGCTGGGGTGCATGCACTTCCTCAACCTGCTCGTCTTCAGCCGCATGCGCCGGCAGGCGGCCCTGGATTCGGCGCTGCCTCCGGTCGAGCCCGACGTCCGCCTGCTGAACCGGAAGTGAGAGGAGGCGACCATGCGCCGGCTGACCGTCCTTTACGACCCGAACTGCGCGCTTTGCCAGCGGGCCTGGATCTGGTTGAACGCGCAGCGCCAGTACGTGCGCCTGGAGTTCATCCCCGCCGGCTCGGAGCTGGCCCGGAGCCGCTTTCCGGGGCTCGACCACGAGGCCACGCTGCAGGAGCTGACCGTGATCGGCGACGGCGGCGAGATCTACCTGGGAGTGAAGGCCTGGCTCATGTGCCTGTGGGCGCTGCGCGAATACCGCTCCATGGCCCTGCGCTGGAGCACGCCCGACCGCATGCCGCTCGCCCGCCGCTTCGTGGCCTGGATCTCCCACAACCGTCGCAGTCTGAACGGAGTGATCTGCACGGAAAGGAGCTGTTAACATGGGCCAGGAGGCCGCTTGACGGAAACGATCACCCGCAAGGGCGAGCAGACGCGGGAGCGCATCCTCGACGCCGCGCTGGAGTTGTTCCGCGAGCGCGGCTTCGAGGAGACCACCATGCGCGCCATCGCCGAGGCGGCGGAGGTCGCGGTGGGGAACGCCTACTATTACTTCCGCGCCAAGGAGTATCTGGTCCAGGCCTTCTACGAGCGCACCCACGACGAGCACCTGGAGGCGAGCCGCGAGATCCTGGAAGGGGAGCGGGACTTCGAGAAGCGCCTGCTCGGCGTGCTGCGCAAGAAGATCGACACCGCCATGCCCTATCACCGGCTGTCGGGCGTGCTCTTCCGCACCGCCGCCGATCCGCGCAACCCCATCAATCCCTTCAGCCACGATTCGGAGCCGTTGCGGGAGAGGTCCACGGCGCTGTTCGCGGAGGTGCTGGAGGGCTCGGACCTCAAGGTGAGCAACCGTCGGCTCAAGGCCGAGCTGCCGAACCTGCTCTGGCTGTTCCAGATGGGGGTCCTGCTGTTCTGGATCCACGACGACACGGCGGGCTGCGTGCGGACCTACCGCCTCCTGGACCGCTCCGTGTCCCTGGTGGTCCGCCTGATCACCCTCGCCAAGATGCCGATCCTCCGGCCGCTGACCAACACGGTCCTGGCGATGATGGAGGACTTGCGGAAAGATCCTGAGGAGCTGTCCGAGTAGCGACACCTTTCAGGCTCTCATTTGCCCGGGAGCCGGCGCCAGCCGTGGAGCTTGCGCAGCCCCAGGATCTCATGGCCGTTGACGGGACCGTCCAGGGGCACTTCGACCACCCGCTGGTGCCGGGCGCGTCTCTTCAGCACGTCTCCGATCTGCAATCCCCAGGAGGCGACGTAGGGGGCATCCCGCCAGCCCCAGAGGGAACCCCCGGGCGCCGGTCCGAGCATGGGCGGGAGCTCACCCTCGGGCGGCGCCGTGTAGCTGCCGACCAGCCAGACGCGATTGCCGGAGCGCAGGGTGTGGCGGACCGCATTGAGCACGTCCGCGAGTGGATGGGCTGCCGCCATCCTGGCCTTGAGCAGGTCGTATCTGTGCATCCGGTGGTCCGGCAAGCTCGGCACCGTCATCCAGCGCGCCCGGCCCTGGTAGTACCGTTGGAAGCTCACCCCGTAGAACCATGGGTTCACCAGCACGAGGTCCCCCTCGGCCGCGTTCGCTTCCAGGCGGCTGGCGACGAGGTCGACGTTGGACATGCGGAGCCGCGCCTCCCGGCTCGCGGCTGGGAGCAGCAGGAGCGCGATTCCCGTCGCCAGGGCCAGACGGGGCGCTCGAAGACCGCCGGTCAGGCCGTCCAGGGCGCTCGCCGCGAGTGCCAGGAGAGGCAGGAAGTACCAGATTTTCGGCAGGTAGCCGAGGACCTCGAACAGACCGTACTGCGCGGCGAGCGCCGTGGGGATCGCCAGCAGCCGGAAGAGCCGGACGTCGCCGGCCTCCTCTTTCTGACGAGACATGCCTGTGATACCCAGGACCAGGAGCAGGACCCAGCCCCAGAGCAGGACGGGGGAGCCGATGGATTCGACGAGCGAATTGAGGACCTGCGGCGCGGTCAGCGACCCCTCGGCGATCAGCACGTCCCAATCCCGCGCGGCGCTCAGCGGTCCCGTGTAGGGCAGCAGCGTAAGGGCCGCGAGGAGCCCGACCCCGAGCGCGGCAGCCGTCACGCGCCACTTCCGGCGCACCGCGCCGGCGATTGCGGCCGCGGTCCCGAGGCCGAGCAGCATGGCCGAATTGTGGAGCACGAGGTGGACGCTCAGGATGGAGGCGACCGCCGCCGCCGCGATCGCCCCGCGGTCCGGCTGTGCCACCAGCCGGCAGAAGGCTCTAAACGCGAGGAGCGTCAGCAGGGTTCCCAGCCCGTAGCCCCGGATGGTGTCGGCATAGATCAGGAACGCCGGGTGGAACCCCAGCAGGGCCACGGAGGCCAGGGGGACCGTCCCGGCCATGCGGGCGTTGAGCCAGAGCGCGGCCAGGATGGCGATGCCGACGGCTGATCCGAACACGCGGAGGGCGAGATCGGAATCCCCGAAGAAGCCGACGTACGTCCGGACCGTGGTCGGGAAGAGCAGGGGGAAGGCTTCGTGGGGAAACCGCTGGAACGTCTCCCCGAAGGTGGGCAGCAGGGCCACCTGAAGGGCGCCGGCCTCGTCCCTCCAGAGCGGCCCGGCATGGAGGGCGCGCATCGCGTGCAGCGCGGTCGCGAGCAGGGTGAGCAGGAGGGCTGCCGCGGTCTCGATCCGCTTGATCAGCCGATCCCCCGTTCCCTGCCCGCGAGCCGGCGCATCAGGCCCTTCATTCAATCAGATCCTATCAACTCCGCGCGCCGTCACCACCTCCCGATCCGCACCCCGAGCTGGAAGGTGCGGGGGGCGAGCGCCTCGTCCACGGAGCCGCCGCGCGTGGCGCCCAGGTCCAGCTCCCGCTGGAGGACGTCGTCCTCGCCGAGCAGGTTGAACGCCTCCAGGCTCAGGGTCAGCTCGGCCCCGCCGATCCGGACCCACCTCTCGAGCCGGGCGTCGAGCGTGACGAGGTCGGAGGTGCGGAAGGCGGCGGGGCCGGTCAACTGCACGCGCGCGAGCCCGGCGCGCTCGCGGGCCGCCTGCCGGTACCAGGGGAGGGGAGAGCCCTCCCGCCCGTTCAGCGCGGCGCCGAGGCGGAGCTGCCAGGGGAGCTCGACCAGGCCGCTGGCGTGGAACGACCAGCTCGACCCCTGGAACCGGAGCCGCTCGTGCGGACGGCCGGAATCCGCCGCGGTCGTCACGGGGAAACCCTCGTCATCCCCGCTCCCGACCGTATTCGTCGGATCGTCGAAGAGGCGGAACGCGCTCCCCAGCCGCTGGTCCGCGTCGTGCCAGGACACGTGGCCGCGGCTCATCCAGCGGTTCGACAGCCGCTTGTGCCAGGACAGCGCGAGCCCGAGGTCGTCCTGCCGCCGGTCGCCATTGACGAGAAGCGTGCCGCCGGTCCGGGCCAGGCTGGGGCGGAGGTCCCAGACGGGCACGTCGTAGAGCGTGCCGTCCGGCAGGACCCCGGTCAGGCGGCCCGAGGGCACCCAGTCGGAGGACTCGGCCGTGAACACCTCGCCGGTGAGGGCGTCGCGGACCAGCAGGCGCTCTTCCAGGAGGTCGCGGGTCCGCCTCCAGGTCGCGGACAGCCCGACCACGAATTCCGGCCGCAGCGCGCGCTCCACGCCGAGCACGGCCT
>DASUNJ010000585.1:0-22388 GCA_036277235.1 Thermoanaerobaculia bacterium
GGGCCCCCCCGCTCTATCTAGAACGCCCGCCTACTTGCAGGTCTTTGCGCCCGTCTTGCCGCTGCACTTGTTGGAGCAGCACTGGCTGTTCACGGTGCAACTGGCTCCCTTCGGAGCGCAAACGGCCTGGACCGTAAGCGAGAACGGGCTGTCGTGCGTCAACGCACCGCTCGTGCCGCGGACCTGGAAGTTGAAGGTGCCGGCGGCCTGGCTGCCCGAGACGTTCAGGGTCAGGGCGCTGGGCGTGGTGCCGTTGGCGGGCGGGGTCGCCGGGTTGGGCGCGAACCCGCAGGTCACGCCGGCCGGCTGCCCGACGCAGGAGAGGTTGACCGCGCTGTTGAAGCCGGCCTGCGAGCCGACGGTGCAGGTGCTCGCGCCGCTGCCGCCCTGCGGGAGCGTCAGGCTGGACGGGCTGCAGGAGAGGGTGAAGTCGGGCACCGGGGCGCCGCCCGGCGTCACGGTGGCGCAGTTGCTCGCCAGGCCGTAGCAGGCCGAGGAGGTGCCGGCGGCCACCACGTTGTAGCTGTAGTCGCGGCCGTTCGCCACCTGCGTGTCGATGTAGGAGGTGCCGGTGGTCTCGGCGATCAGGGCCTTGCCGAAATCGCAGCCGGCGTGCCCTTCGGTACGGAGCACCCAGTAGCGCGTCGCGCCCGGGACCGAATTCCAGGACAGCGAGGCCTGGTTGCTGGCCGGGGTGCCGGTGAGGGTCGCTGCCGCGCTGGGTCCGGCGGCGCAGCCGCTGTTCTGCGGCGAGGGAGTCGCGCAGGCGATCCCGTGACGGTCGAAGGCGTTGAAGATCGCCGTCATGTGCGGGGTGCCGTCGTTCAGGTTGCCGTTGTCGTCGTCGGCCGTGATCCACTGGATGTAGGCGTTGGTGGCGCCGCAGCCGCTCGAGGAGGAGCCGCAGGTGCAGGAGTGCCAGAGGCCGATGTTGCCGCTGCCCTGGTAGAAGACCTTGTTGCCGACCATGAAGGCGGTATTGCTGTCGTAGTTGAACGGCGCGCCGCGCAAGTCGCGGGCCACGAGATCCCAGGCCGCCTGCCGCGAGGGCGCCGCCGCGCAGTGGACCTGCCGTCCGCAGGGGCCCGAGCTCGCCAGGCAGGAGTTGCAGACGAAGCCGAGCGCCGTGTCGGGCGTGTGATCGGCGTGCTTGTCCCAGTCGGCGTCGCGCACGCCCGAGCAGTCGAGGTCGCAGTGGGCCGCGCCCGTCTGGGCCTCGTTCTGGTTGAAGCCGGTGCCGTCCGCGGTGTTGCCGCAGCCCTTGTTGAGGGTCCAGAAGAAGCCGTGGCCCAGGCAGGAGGTCTGGAGGCGGTAGATGGCCACGATGTCGGCGTAGCCCTCGGAGGAGTTCGAGAGCGAGCCCGCGGTGTCGTTGTCGTCCAGGGCGTGGCCCCACTCATGGTCGAACACGCCCGCGATCTCGCCGGTGTTGCGGCAGCCGCCGCCCGAGCGGTAGAAGTTGATGGTCCCGCCGAGGCTCGTGTAGAAGGCGTTGCACGTGTTGTTGAGGTTGACGTTGGTCGTCAGCCGGTTCTGGAGCCAGAGGTTGGACGGCAGCCATCCGCGCGCCTGCTCGGCGAGCTTGTTGACTTCGTAGAAGGCCGAGCGCGAGGACGAGGTGTTGCCCAGCGAGCCGACCGCGACGCAGTCGTGGTCGCCGTTGATTCCGGCGAGGTTGATCGAGCCGCTCGAGCTGTTGCTGACCGCGCCGCAGTTGTCCACGATGTCCACGTACCTGCCGGTCAGGGTGGTGGTGGCCGTGCCGCCCGTGTGATCGAAGATGCCGGCGCTGTTGGTGAAGTTGTTCGGCGAGGCGAGGCCGGTATCCGCGAAAGGCATGGGCCAGCCGCTCTGCAGGATGCCGCAGGTGGCGGCGTTGGGGCAGATCTCGGTGTTGGTCAGCGGGTAGACGCCGCCGGTGATCTGCTGGCTCACGTAGTGATTGACGTCCTGGAACGCCAGGACCTCGCCGCTGTGGGCGTCGACCATGACCTCCCAGGCCTCGTCGTCGGGCGTCCGGCGGAAGACGTAGGTCCAGGCCAGGCGGTGTCCGTAGCCGGCGCCGACCGGGCCGCCGAACCCTTCGCCGAGCTGATGCTGCTGGGGAGCGGTCGGGAGGATCTCCAGTTTGGGCTGGCGCACGATCTCGTCCATGACCGAGCGTCCGCCGGCGTAGGTGAAGCCCGCGACGAGGGCGTCGGCGGCCGTGAGGCTCGGGTTCGGATCGAGGCCGCGCACGTTGCCCCAGACCTCGGTGCCGAGCACGACCAGGTTGCCGTGGCTGATCGAGCCGGCCAGGCGGGCGTCGCGCACGCGGATGCCCTTGTAGGTCTGCGGGATGCTGATCTGCCACAGGTTGGCGGTGATCTGGTCGGTGCGGGCGGTGCCGAGCTGGGTGTTGTCGATCGCGAGCAGGGCCTGGTGGTCATTGACGAAGCCGAGCACGGCGTCGGTCACCACCTGGGCGTCCACGACCTGGACGGAACGGCCGAGCTGGGCGCTCAGCTCGCCGAGGCCGACGGCGTTGCCCACGCCGTCACCGGGAAGGAGGGGGAAGGCCCCGATCAGGTTGGTGGCGGCGCCGGAGCGCGGATCGATGAATGCCTTGACCGCGGACTGGCCGGCGTTTTCCCGCACTTCCAGGAAGCCCTCCCAGGCTGACCGGTTCGGCAGGACGTGAAGGACCTCCTCGAGGGTCTGATGGGAGCTGCTGATGTAAAGCTCCGGCTTGAAGAACTCTCTCTGGCCCAGGTAGGAAGACGAATCCTTGGGCTCGATCGCGAAGGCACCGACAGACAAGACCAGGATGCCCAGCAGGCCGGCGCAAACTGCCGTCCCGACAGGGCGATAGGAAGAACGACACTTCATGCTGCCACCTCCTCAGTTAACCCCGGCCGGAGCCGGGGCGTGGTTTTGCCGCAGGGAACGAGGGCAGATCGGCTGATTCAGGAGAGAGTCCCTCAATAGTGTTGGTGCCTGCCGAGGGCGGAGCGTGACACGGAGGTGTATCATTCACCCATGAACAACCCTTCGCCCGCTCCGATGGCCTTCCTCATGATGGGGGCGGTGCACCAGATGGAGGCCCACCTGGAGAGCGCGCTCGGAGGGATCGGGCTGTCGCTGGCCAAGTTCCGGGTGCTGTCCCAACTGGTGGAGGCGAAGGAGCCGGTGCCGCTGAGCTCGCTGGCCGAGCGCTGCAGTTGCGTGCGGTCCAACATGACGCAGCTCGTGGACCGGCTGGAAGCGGAGAAGCTCGTGGAGAGGGTGAGCGATCCCAGCGATCGCCGGAGCGTGCTGGCGGCCCTCACGCCCGGGGGCCGGGCTCGTCACGACGAGGGCGCGCGGGTCCTGGCCGACGCGGAGCGCGAGGTGTTCGAGCGGATCCCCTGGGCGGACCGCGACTCGCTGGCGCGCCTCGTCCAGCTCCTCAAGCCTTAGCCTCTAGTACAGATCCAGCCCTGACGCCTGCATCGTCACGAGCGTGCCGGCCTCTCCCCTTGCGATCTTTTCCACGTCGGCGAGGGCTCCGATCGCGGCGGTCCTGCCGGTGCGGGTCACGAATTCGATGGCGGCTTCGACCTTGGGTCCCATGGAGCCCGAGGCGAAGCCGTGCTTTCCGAGCTCGTCGGGATGGGCGCGCCGGATGGCCCGCTGGGTGGGCTTGCCCCAGTCGAGGTAGATGGCGTCGGCGTCGGTCGCCATGATGAACAGGTCGGCCTCCAGCTCGCGGGCGAGGAGCGCGCCGGCGCGGTCCTTGTCCACCACGGCCTCGGCGCCCTGGAGCTGGCGGTTGGGGCCGTAGAAGGTGGGGATGCCTCCGCCGCCGGCGCAGATGACGATGCAGCCCTTCTCCAGGAGCCACTTGACCGGCCGGATCTGGAAGATCCGCTTGGGCATGGGGGAGGCGACCACGCGCCGGAACCTGTCGCCGTCCTTCGCCATGATCCAGCCCTTCTCCTCTTCGAGCCGCCGCGCCTCCTCCTCGGAGTAGAGAGGTCCGATCGGCTTGGAGGGGTTCTGGAAGGCCGGGTCGTCCGGGTCGACCTCGACCATGGAGAGGATGGTGGCGAACGGCTGCTCGAACGGGAGGATGTTGCCGAGCTCCTGCTCGATCATGTAGCCGATCATGCCCTCGGTCTGGGCGCCGAGGACGTCGAGGGGATAGGGCTCGACCTGGTGATACGCGGCCCCCTGCAGGGCGAGGAGCCCGACCTGGGGGCCGTTGCCGTGCGAGATGACGAGCTGATGGTCGCGGGCGAGCGGGGCGAGCGCCTCGGCCGCGATCCGCACGTTCCTCCGCTGGTTCTCGGCGGTCATGGCCTCGCCGCGCCGCAGCAAGGCATTGCCGCCCAGGGCTACCAGGATTCGCATTCGATCTCCCTCGCCACCGCCCCCCCGGAGCTGAAGGGGGGCGGCGGAAAGGGCGAAGTCTATCCTCGGAGCGGGGCGGGTTGCACGGTTCAGCCCTTGGGCCTGGGCTCGTCGTCCTTGGGATCGCCGCGCAGCTCGCCGGGCTGATCGCGCTTGAGCGTGCGCATCACCTCGGCGGCTTTCGCCTGCGGGTAGACCGCTCGCGGCTTGGCGAGCACGGGCACGATGGCGTCGTAGGGGACCGTGTACTCCCGCATCTGTCCCTGCTCCTTGCCGTTGACCATCTTCACCCGGTAGGTGCGCTCGGCTTTCACGCGGATGGCGGGCTCGATGCTGGTGCCGTCGTCGTAGAGGACCAGCTCCTGGCTCTGGACCACGATGCGCACCGGGGAGCCGGACTCGGCGCGGATGCGGCGCTCGATCTCGGCGCGGATCTGCTCGTCGCTGCGCAGCTCGGCGGCGCGGACCGGCCGGCCCTTGGCGGGGAGCCAGTCCCAGACCAGGCCGGCCAGCTCGCCGCCCTCTCCGATCTGCACGATGGCGCGCGAGTCGCCGACGACCCGCAACCCGCCGAGCTTGCGGCCGAAGCGCACGGTCACCAGCTTGCGGTAGTCGCCGGTGGTGCCGTCCTCCCGGTGGACAGCCATGTTGAGGCCGCCGACGTGGGCGACCAGGGACTCCGCGGCAGGCGGGGCCAGGGCCAGGCTGTCGAGATGCCGCTGGGCGACCTTCAGGGCCTCTTCCTTCGACGGCAGGCCCGGGGTGTCTTTCTCGGCGCTGTAGGCCGCGAGCCCCTTGTTGAACAGGAAGTCGCCCCGGCGGGGGTTGAGGCTCAGCACGGCGGAGGGGTCTTGGCCACGGAAGACCAGGTTGGCTCCCGACTTGCCCTGCTCCTTGTCCAGCCGGAGGGCAACCTTCGCCGGCCCCGTCACCTTTTCGACGAGGCGGGACGCCTCCTCGGGAGTGACCGGGCGGCTGCGCTGGGTCGTGAACGTCTGCAGGGAGGTGCGCGGCAGGGCCGCCAGCCTGGCGGACTCGGCATAGGTGAGGGCCGGCTTGCTCGCCGCCGGCGTCTGGGAGCGCGCACCCGAAGTGAGCAGCAGGCCGCTGGCGAGCAGGCCGGCCGCGAGGCAGAGGGTCGTCGTCGTTTTCATGATGTGCTCCTAGTGCTGATACCAGAGCCGGAGGCTGGTGCTGTTGGCGGGAGGATCGGCGACGAAGCTGGCGTAGGTGTCGTTCTGGGTGCTGGGGTGCATGACCGCGGCGCCCATCTCGTCGCTGTCGGCCTCCTCGTTGATGGCATCGAACCACGACTGCCAGACGGCGTGGTTGTTACGGATGCGGCTGCCGAAGTAGTCCGTGACGTCCTCGTCCGTGGACTGCCAGGAGAGCGTGCGGAAGCTCAGCACCTGGTGCACGCCGTCGAACGCGTCATCGGACTCGCTGACCCAGTTGGACCACCAGTCCGCCACTTCGAGCGGGCTGGGCACGACGTAGCAGGACTCGAAGGCCACGAACTCGACGTCGGTGTCCCCCCAGCCCTGGTTCGACCCGCTCCCGAAAGTGCTCAGGTCGACGCCGCCGTCCGTGGTCGAGATGAACCACCGGTTGCCGTGGCCGCCGAAGACGGCGAAGTCCATGGCGTCCACCCGCGAGTTGTTGCTGCTGGCGAACTGGAAGGTGCGGGCGTAGAAGTATTGCTGGTAGGAGAAGTGCTTGATGAAGTTGTACACCACCTCATCGTGGCCCTCGTCGGTGGTGCCGGCATACCCACCCTCCTCGAGGTCGGCCGTGTTGCCGGCCCAGGGGAGCAGGACGAGGACCCCCATCATCAGAAACAGGGAAAGGCGTCTCATAAAGGTCTCCTTCGCGACTCAACAGAGCTTTCGAAATTGAGCTCTCGGCCATAGAGGCGAGGAGAACCGGCCTGGCGTTACAGGTGGACTTCGTTGCGATACCATGTGGCGGTAAATAGACGCTAGGGAGGTGCCTCTGAGTGACCGCGGGTGGCCGGCCTGATGGGAATGGGATCTCGATCTCAGCCCTCACCTGCTCAAGCGTATGGTCGACCGTGAGTTTACCGAGGTCGACCTTCGTCACATGCTGGAGCATGCGACCGATCTTCGCGAGGACGTCGTGGAAGGACGGTGGCTTGTGCAGACGCGACATCTCAGGCATCCTTGGGAGGTCGTGGTGGAGCCGGATCTCGAACGGCAACTTCTCGTGGTGATCACGGCCTACCCCTTGTGGTGGTGAGATCAAGATGAAGCAACCCTATCTCGAAGTAACCTTCCGTCACGGCCGAGCCATTGCGGCCTACCTCTACCTTCCGGGTGAGCCAGAAGAGAAGAGCTGCCAGACGAAACGGGTTGAGCCCGGAATGGTGGTCGACTTCGGTCCGAGTGGTCGGGCCATTGGCATCGAGATCACGGCTCCCAGCCTGGTCTCGGCGTCCTCCCTGAACCGGGTTCTCGCAGACCTGGGACTCTCCTCCATCACGGACGAGGATCTGGCCCCTTTGCAGGCGGCCTAGCCAATCTTTCAGGGCGTGAGGCGGCTCTCGGGCACGACCTGCCGGCGCAAGCCAGGGGCCGACCAGAGGAGCTGCGCCATCGCCGCTCCCCGGTTCTCGAAGTACTCCAGCCGCAGGTCGTACCTCTTGCCCGCTTCGAGCTGGACCGTGCCCCGGTTCTGAAGAAGCTTGCCGTCGATCCAGAGCCGGGCGCCGTTGTCGGCGCGGACCAGGAAGGTGTGCTGGCCGGTCACCCTGGCTTCGATCTTCCCGGTCCAGACGGCGCTGAACGTGTCCCTGCCGATACCCGGGGCCGGCGAGCCCTGGCCCCATTGGAAGTCGACGTTCGGGTCGATCCGGGTCAGAACCGGTTGGGAGAGGTTCCGGTCGTCGAAGTAGGTGGCCATGAGGCCGTGCCGGGTTCCCGTGGGTTGGAACACGGCCGTGTAGGTGGTGTCGGCCGCGGGAGTGGTGATCTCGTGGACCGCGGCGCCGCCGTCCGACCAGGAGACGGGCTCGTCGGCCCCGATCGTGCGGAGCAGGCCGACGACGGCCTCCTCGGTGAACGGGGTGGTCCGCGGCGTCCCATCCAGCAGGATCTGGAGGCCGGGCGGGTCGGTGAGGAAGGTCAGAAGGACTTTCTGGGGAAGGACGTCCACGAACGCCGTGCCGGTGAGGCCGGCCGAGTCCCGCGCCGTCAGGTGGATGCGGAACCAGACGTCCGAGGAGGTCTCTCCGATTGTGGGGACGGTGAAGGATCCTTCAGCGCCCGAAGCCTCGGGGACGAAGGGGTGGAAATGTTCAGCGTGGTGGAAGTCGATCCTCCAGGTGAGGGAGGAAAGCGGGCCATCCTCGGGATCGGAGGCGTCTCCGGCGTAGGCGATCGTCTGGCCTCCCTGGTAGAGGAGGCCGGGCGCGGGAGCGGTGATCCGGGGCACGGGCGGCTGGTCCGTGACCACGGTCAGGGTTGCCGGGTCGCTCGTGGCACTGCCATGGTCATTCGAGACGGTCACCTCTAAGGTTGCGCTCTCTTCAGCCCTGGCGAGGGTGTAGCTCGCGCCGGTGGCGCCGGGGAGGTCGACTCCGTTCCTCCGCCACTGGTAGAGCAGCGGCGGGGCTCCGCTCGCTCCGACGGCGAAGGTCGCCGCGGCACCCAGCGTCACCTTCAGGTCCTCGGGCTGGGCGGTGATGCGGGGCGCGGGGTCGCCGGTGTAGTCGATCCGCGAGATCGTCCCATCCTCGTAGGCCAGGTAGTAGAGGCTGCCGTCGTCTCCGACCTGGAGACCGATGGGACCGCCGATGTCCGTGGCGAAGGCATGGGCGGTCTTCGTCGCGGGATCGAGGCGGCGGATCCAGCCGCTGCAGAAGTCGGCGAAGAAGTAGGCCCCCAGGTACTCGGAGGGGAACTGCGCCTCGGCGGGATCGTAGAACGCGCCGCCGGAGATGGCGCAGCCGGTCGTCGGGGTCGGGCCGTGGCGGTAGGCATAGAGCGGCGCGCGGTAGGCCGGGTCGTTCGTGGGCCCTTCCGTGACCGGCCAGCCGTAGTTGGCTCCGGCCTCCCCTTCGTTGATCTCCTCCCAGTCCTTCCTGCCCACGTCGTTGATGAACATGCGCCCGGTGCCGGGCTGGAACGCGAAGGAGAACGGATTGCGCAGGCCGTAGGCCCATATGGCGCGGCCGGAGAAGGGATTGTCGGACGGGATCGAGCCGTCCTTCCGGATGCGGAGGATCTTGCCCAGCGGGTTGCCGAGGTTCTGGGCGTTCTCGGGCACGGCGTTCTCGCCTACCGCAATGTAGAGGTGGCCGTCCGGGCCGAAGTGCATGGCGCCGCCGTTGTGGATCGGCTTGGCGAGCTGCGGGAGATCGAGGATGGCGGTCTCGCTCCCATGGGCTGCACGGTCTCCGGAGGCGGTGAACCGGCTCACCCGGTTGTGGACGACCGGCTTGGTGGCCGTGTAGTAGACATAGACATGAGGCGTGCGCGGGAAGTCGGGATCGACGGTCACGCCGAGCAGGCCGCGCTCCCCCTCGGTAAAGACCGGCACGGTCACGAACGGCTGGGGGAGGAGCTTGCCGTCCTTGACCACCCGCAGCGCGCCGGTCTGCTCGCAGACGAAGATCCGGCCATCCGGAGCCAGCGCCATGGCCGTGGGCCGGACGATCCCCTTGGCCAGCAGGGTCTCCGTGAAGTCGGCGGGAAGGGTGGCGGCGGTCAGGCGCAGAGAGACCAGGAAGGCCAGGAGGAAAGCTCGGGACGGCATGGGGCGAGACTAGCAGAGCTGCTTGCCTCTCCCCCTCGGGTAGCGCCCTCTCCCCGCGGTCTGGACCCTCTGTGCCGCGGGTAGACCCGTCTACCCGAGAGGTAGAGCCCTCTCCCCGCGGCCTGGACGCTCCACGTGGTAGGTAGACCCCTCTCTCCGGCGGGTAGACCCCTCTACCCGAGGGGTAGAGCCCTCTCCCCGCGGCCTGGACACTCCACGTGGCGGCTAGATCCCTCTACCCGTTAGAATCAGGGCATGGCCCAGCCTCTCCTCACCTCCACCCAGGTCCTCCCCTCCGCCTGTCCGCTGGATTGCCCCGACGCCTGCAGCCTCGAGGTGCGCGTCCAGGACGGCAAGGTCGTGAAGATCGACGGCACCCATGCCAACCCGCTGACCGAGGGCTACATCTGCTCCAAGGTCCGCCGTCTCCCCGAACTGCTCTACGGGGAGGACCGGGTGCTCCATCCCGCGGTGCGCGCCGGAAAGAAAGGCGAGAACAGCTTCGAGCAGGTCTCCTGGGATGTGGCCCTGGACCTCGCGGCCCTGCGGATGAAGGAGGCGCGCGAGCGCTGGGGAGGCGAGTCGATCCTGCCGTTCTCCTATGGCGGCTCGAACGGGCTGCTCACCCAGGACACCACCGACGCCCGCCTGTTCTACCGGATGGGTGCGTCGCGCCTGGCGCGCACCGTCTGCGCGGCGGCGACCGGGCGGGCGGCGACGGGCCTCTACGGCAAGATGCCGGGGATCGCGCTGCCCGATTACGTTCATTCGAAGCTGATCGTGGTCTGGGGGGTGAACCCCTCCGCGTCCGGCATCCACCTGGTCCCGGTCCTCCAGGAGGCGCAGCGCCGCGGAGCCAGGCTGGTCGTGGTCGATCCGCGGAGGACCCCTCTGGCCAAGAAGGCGGACCTCCACCTGGCTCCCCGCCCTGGAACGGATCTGCCGCTGGCGCTCTCCATTCATCGCTTCCTCTTCGAGGAGGGGCTGGCGGACTGGGGCTTCCTCGGCGAGCACGCGCACGGCGCCGAGGAGCTGCGGCGGCGGGCGCTGCCCTGGACGTTCGAGCGCGCCGCCGAGGTCACCGGCGTTCCGGCCGAGGGCATCGCGCTCCTCGCCCGGATGTACGCGGAGGCCTCGCCCGCGGCGATCCGGGCGGGCTGGGGGATGGAGCGCAACCGCAATGGCGGCTCGGCGGTCGCGGCGGTGCTCGCGCTGCCGGCGGTAGCCGGCAAATTCGGAGTGCGCGGCGGCGGCTACACCCTGAGCAACTCGGGCGCGTTCACGTTCGACCGGGCCGCGGCGGTCGGGGAGCCCGAGCCCGCCACGCGGACGATCAACATGAACCGGCTCGGGCGGACGCTGGTCGAGGAGCAGAACCCTCCGGTCAAGGTCCTCTTCGTCTACAACTGCAATGCCCTCGCGACCATGCCGAACCAGGAGCTGGTCCGCCGCGGCCTGGAGCGCGAGGACCTGTTCACCGTGGTCTTCGAGCAGTTCTGGACCGACACGGCGCGCTACGCCGACCTGGTGCTGCCGGCCACGACCTTCCTGGAGCACCGGGAGCTCTCCCGCGGCTACGGCTCGATGCTGATGAACCGCACGGAGGCGGTAGCCGCCCCGGCCGGGGAGTCGCGGCCCAATTACGAAGTTTTCGGCGACCTCTGCCGGCGGCTCGGGCTGAGCCGTCCGGGGGAGCCGGAGACCGCGGCCGAATTCGAAGCGGCGCTCCTGGGCAGGAGCGAGCGCATGCGGAACGAGCTCGACCGGGATGGCGTCACCCTCCCGGACACCGGCTGGGCGCCCATCCAGTTCGTGGACTCCTTCCCCCTGACCCCCGACCGCAAGGCGCACCTCGTCCCCGAGGCCCTCGACCGGGAGGCGCCGTTCGGGATGTACGCCTACCAGGAAGACCCGGACAGCCGTTCCCTCGCCCTCATCTCGCCGGCCAGGGCCCGGACGATCAGCTCCTACCTGGGCAACCTCTACCGCGACCTCTGCCCCCTGGAGATCCATCCGGAAGACGCCGCTCTCCGCGGGATCGCGGAAGGCGACGAGGTCCGGGTCTGGAATGTCTACGGGGAGGTACGGGTGAAGGCGCGGCTCACCCGCGACGTGAAGCCCGGCGTGGTCGTCCTCCCCAAGGGCCTCTGGAGCCACCAGACCCTCTCCGGCACCACGGCCAACGCCGTCGCGCCCGATACTTTCACCGACCTGGGCCAGGGGGCCTGCTTCAACGACGCGCGGGTGGAGGTGGCTCGGATCTGAGTTATACGCCAAGTCGACAAAACTGGCGTATAACTATGGTCCATGGCCTACGAGCGGCTTCCCGAGACGACGCAGACCCTCTACGCCGAGCTGTTGGAACAGGTGATCCACGCCGAGGCCGAGGCGGTGGTCGGGACCTCTCTCGGGACGTTCGTCTCCAAGCAGATCAAGGGCGGGACGTACTGGTATTTCCAGCGGCAGGAGGGTGACCGCAAGCGCCAGCACTATCTTGGCCGGGAGTCGGACGCGCTCCTGGCCTGGATGGACGAGGTCCGGCAGGCCCGGGAGCGCTCCGCCGCGGACGAGGCCCAGCGAGCCCGGCTGACGAGCATGCTCGCCGCCGGGGGAGCGGCGATGGAGAGCGCGGCGGTCGGCAAGGTGCTCCTGCTCCTGGCGGATTCGGGGGTGTTCCGGATGGGCGGGGTGCTCGTCGGCACCCAGGCCTTTCGGGTCTACGGGAACCTCCTCGGAGCCCGCTTCGACGGCCAGTCGCTCCGTACCCAGGACGTCGATCTTGCCCAGGACCGCGCGATCGGCATCGCGCTGTCTCAGGAGACGGGCCCGGTGGACGTGGAGCGGTCGCTGACCGGAGCGGGCCTCGGTTTCTTCCCTGTCCCCTCGCTGGACCACAGGCACCCGAGCACCTCGTTCAAGATCCGGGGACGCGAGCTGCGCGTCGACTTTTTGACGCCGCTGTCCGGCCCGGAGTCGTCGAAGCCGGTGTTCCTGCCGTCGCTCGGCGTCTCCGCCCATCCCCTGCGCCTGCTCGACTACCTCATCGAAAACCCAACGCAGGCGGTGGTCGTTGCCGGCCCGGGTATCCTGGTCAACGTCCCGCACCCGGCCCGGTTCGCGTTCCACAAGCTCTGGATCTCCCGCCGGCGGCCGGTCTCCGAGCAGGCCAAGGCCGCGAAGGACCTGCGCCAAGCCGGGGATCTTCTGGACCTGCTCCTCGAAGACCGGCCGGGCGACCTGGGAATCGCGTGGGAAGCCCTGCAGCGCCGTGGCACCGCCGCGAAGTCCGTGCAGAAGGCAGTCGAGCGGCTCGATCCGGAGCAGCGGGAGCGCCTGAGATCCGTGGTGTCCTGAGAGAAACTGGAGTACCGTTCCACACATGCCGCGCACTCTTTTCGACGACCAGGAACCCGATTCCTCTACCCCCCGCCAGGAGGAAGCCGACGCGTCCGGTGCTCCCTCCCCTTTGGCCGAGCGCATGCGGCCTCAGACGCTCGCCGAGCTGATCGGCCATGAAGAGGTCGTGGGGGAGGGGGGCTTCCTGCGGCGGGCCATTCAGGCAGACCGGGTCCCCTCGCTGATCTTCTGGGGACCCCCGGGGTCGGGAAAGACCACGCTGGCGCGGCTCATCGCGACCGAAACGTCGGCCCACTTCGTCCCCTTCTCGGCGGTGACCTCGGGTATCAAGGAGGTCAAGGAGGTCATGGCCGAGGCGGTGCGGCTGCGCAAGGCGCAGGGACGCCGCACCCTGCTCTTCGTGGATGAGATCCACCGCTTCAACCGGGCGCAGCAGGATGCCTTTCTGCCTTATGTAGAGCGCGGCGACGTCGTGCTCGTGGGCGCCACCACCGAGAACCCGTCGTTCGAGCTCAACGCCGCGCTCCTCTCCCGCTGCCGGGTGGTCGTCCTCGAAGCGCTGTCGGCCGAGGAGCTGATCGAGCTGATGCGGCGGGCGCTCAAGGATGCCGAGCGCGGCCTTGGGGATTCAGGGGTGGAGGCGGACCACGAGGCGCTCGCGGCTCTCGCGGCGCTCGGCTCGGGCGACGCCCGGCGGGCGCTCAACCTCCTGGAGCTGGCGGTGGCGGATGCAATGTCGTCGGGAGAGAAGCTCCTCGACGCCTTGTCGATCCAGCGGCTGGCCCAGCGCAAGGTGCTGCTCTACGACAAGTCCGGCGAGGAGCACTTCAACCTGATCTCCGCCCTGCACAAGTCGCTGCGCGACAGCGACGCGGACGCCGCCCTCTACTGGCTCACCCGCATGCTCGCGGCCGGGGAGGACCCGCGCTACCTCGCCCGGCGCATGGTGCGCTTCGCCAGCGAGGACGTCGGCCTTGCCGATCCCCAGGCCCTGCCGCTCACCCTCTCCGCCTGGGACGCCTACCAGCGCCTCGGCTCCCCCGAAGGCGAGCTCGCCCTGGCCGAAGCCGCGCTCTATCTGGCGCTCGCGCCCAAGAGCAACGCCGTCTACGCGGCCTACGGCCTCGCCCGCCGCACGGTCGAGGAGCGGCCGGCCGATCCGGTCCCGAAATCGATCCGCAACGCGCCGACCGCGCTCATGAAGGGGCTGGGCTACGGCAAGGGTTACGTCTACGCCCACGATACGGAGGAGGGGACCGGCGGCCTCGACTGTCTGCCCGACTCCCTCCAGGGCACGCGCTTCTACGAGCCCCAGGGCAAGGGCTTCGAGGCCAAGCTGAAGGAAAGGCTGGAGAAGGTCCGCGCGCTGCGGGAAGAGGTGAAGAAGAAGCGGAGCTAGCGTTGGGCCACGGACGCCGCCACCTGCACCGCTTCGCGCAGCCCTTCCTTGGTCAGCAGCTCGCTGAACACCCGCGGCTCCTGGCCCGGACGGTAGAGCAGGTAGAACGGGATGCCGTAGCGGCCGTGCTCGGCCAGGAACTTGCTGATCTCGTCGTTGCGGTTCGTCCAGTCCGCTTTCATCGGGACGACGCCGTGCTCCTCGAAGGCTCCCGCGATCTCCGGCGTCTCCAGCACCAGCCGCTCGTTGACCTTGCAGGTGAAACACCAGTCGGCCGTCACGTCCACGAAGACCAGCTGCCCCTCGGACGCCAGCGACTCGGCGCGGGTGCGGTCCCAGGGCTGCCATTCGATGAGCCCCGGTGCGGGCTCCGCCATGAGCTGGCTCGATCCGACGGCGGGGGAGATGGCGGCGATCCCGACCGTCAGCGCCACCGCCGCGATCATGCCGGCCTCGGTCAGCCAACGACGTGGGGAGAGCATCTGCCGGTGGCGGAGCCAGAGGAAGTGGGCCATGGCCAGCAGCCCGAGCTGGATCATCGCCAGACGCTCCAGGGAGATCTGGCTCGACAACACGTAGAAGAGCCAGACCGCCGAGGCCGCGAGCAGGAAGCCCATGACGCCGCGGAGGGTGTCCATCCAGGCTCCCGGCCGGGGGAGCAGCCGCGCCGCGCCCGGCGCCGCGGCCAGCAGCAGGTAGGGGAGGGCCATGCCGAGGCCCACCGCCGCGAAGATGGCCAGGATCGCGGGCGCCTCCTGGCCGAGCGCGAAGCCGACCGCGGTGCCCAGGAACGGCGCCGAGCACGGCGTCGCCATCAGCGTGGCGAACAGGCCGGAGGCGAAGTGGCCGGCGAGCCCCTCGCGCGGACCCGAGCCGCCGAGCCGCGCCAGCCGCTGCGGCAATGGGATCTCGAAGAGACCCCACAGGTTCAGGCAGAAGAGGACCACCACCACGGCCAGGAACGCCACGAAGCCGGGGCGCTGGAACTGGATGCCCCAGCCCACGGCCGCGCCCGCGGCTTTGGCCCCGATGGCCGCGATGGCCAAGGCCAGGAACGAAGCGACGATGCCCGCGGCCGTGGCCAGCGCGCCGCGCACCACCTCCGAGCGGCCGTGCCCCGCGCTGCGCACCAGGCCGAACACCTTGAGCGAGAGCACCGGGAGCACGCACGGCATCGCGTTCAGGATCAAGCCGCCCGCGAGCGCGAGCAGCAGCATGACCGCCAGCCCCCTCCCCGGACCCGGTTGCTCAGGACCGGAGGCAGGAGCCGAAGGAGCCGAGGAGTTGAACAGCTCGCTCGCGATGGGCGTGCCGCCGGGGCCGACGGTCAGCGTGACCGTGGCGTCGGTGGTGACCGGCGCCAGGCATTGCGAGTGGTTGCAGGCCTGGTAGCGCAGCGTGCCGCGCACCTCCACCGGCCCCTTCTGCGCGTCGGCCGGGACCTTGAATTCGGCCAGGATCACGAACTCGCCGTCGTAGACCGCCAGCGGCTGGTCCGCGAAGGCGAAGGTCTGCATCTCGTGCTTCGGGTAGCGAAGGGTCTCCTCCGGCCAGCCCGCGGGCAGCTCCAGGTCGAGCTTCGTGGGGATGAGGTACTCGAACGTCGGTGTGTTACTGTTGACGTGCCATTCCTCTTCGACGGTCACCTTGGCGGCAATGCGGGCGGTCTCGGCCGGCTCGTAGGCCGTGCGGTCCGCGAGCAGGCCGACCTCGGCCTTCTCCGGCCGGACGAGCTGCGCGGGCGCGGAGATTGCAAAAGCCAACCCCAGAGCTACGACGCAGAGGGGTGCCGTGAAGGGGGAAGGTCGGAGGCGCGGGGAATCTGTCGTCATCTCTGTTCCTCGTGGGCTTCTACTGGCCACGATGTCAGGATAGCATGCTGTTTTAGAGCGGCAGGGGAACGGCCGAGTCTTCTTTTCCCGTTCTCGCTGCACTCTATTACGGTAGGAACTGCAGGCCCTCTGATCTTATGATGGATGTCGGGAGTCGAAAGGAGAGATGGGAAAGATGGACAAGAAAGCCGTCAGCTTCGGAGCCGTCGCCGCCGTGGCGTTCGCCGTGCTCCTTGCGCCCTCTGCGCTCGGCGCCCAGGAGGGCGACCCGTACACGATCGAAACCATGGAAGAGTACAACGGGGGCTTGAAGGCCCTCTGGATGGACATTCAGATCGAGCAGGTCGAGACCCTCACCCTGGGAGACGGCCATTCCAGGTCCCGGCTGCACCGCCAGCCCTTCCGCTGGGTGGCCGGCGATTCCCGCCGCGACGCCGCCGGCTCCAACCTCACCTATCTCGTCGATCAGTCCGGCCTGGCCGGCAGCGGCCTCGACGCCGTCGCAGCCGAAGCCGCCCTCGACCGCGCCATGGCGAGCTGGGCCGCCACACCCTGCTTCGCGAAGAAGGTCGGAATGGTCAAGAAACCCTACACCGGGGCGGACCCCAGCATCTTCGACGGCCTCCTGGGCTACGGCGGTTTCGGCGACTACCGCAGCGCCTCCATCGTGCAGGCCGGCTGGATGCCGCCGTCCTTCTTCGACGCGGTCGGCGGCCCGGGCAGCGGCGAGACGGTGCTGGCTTTCTCCGTCACGTTCATCTACGTAGGCGCGGACGGCAATCCCACGGACGTCAACAAGGACCGCCATCTCGACACCGCGGCCAACGAGATCTACTACAACCAGGCGTTCTCCTGGCTGATCGGCGGCAGTCTGGGCAGCGGTTTCGGCGGGGATGACATCGGCCTGGACAGCAGCAGGAGCATCGACCTGGAGTCGGTGGCCGTGCACGAGATCGGGCATTCGCTGGGTATCGGACACATCGGCGCGCCGCTGGAGGCGACGATGAACCCGGTCTACAACGGGGTCCAGCAGACGCTCGCCCCGCTGGACGGCGCAGCCCTCTGCTCGATCTGGGGCCACTGGCCGAATTAGGCGAAGAGGGTAGAGAGGGGCCGACCGGTCCCTCTCTGATACCATCCCGGCCCGTGAAGCTCTCCTCGCGAGTTTCCCGCATTGGTGAATCCGCCACCCTGAAGGTCTCCAAGCGCGCTTTGGAGCTGAAGGCGCGCGGGGTCCCGGTCGTCGACTTCGGCGCCGGCGAGCCCGATTTCAACTCCCCGGCCGTGGCGGTGGACGCCACCTGCCGTGCCCTCCACGCGGGCTTCACCCGCTACACCCAGGGCAGCGGCACCCCCGAGCTGCGCATGGCGGTGGCCGAGGACTACCAGGCCCGCTACCGCTCGCCCTGGAGCGCCTCGCAAACCATCATCACCGTGGGCGGCAAGGCCGCGCTCTTCGAGCTCGCCCTGGCCGTGTTCGAGGAGGGTCAGGAAGTCATCCTCCCCGCGCCCGCCTGGGTCAGCCTGCCGGAGCAGATCCGCTTCGCCGGGGCGCGCCCGGTCGAGATCCCGACCTCCGGGAGCGACGGCTTCCGCATCCACGCCGGCGCGATCCTCGAGGCGGTCACCGACCGCACCCGCGCCGTCCTCCTCAACTCCCCCTGCAACCCCACGGGCGGAGTGGTGCCGGCGGAGGACCTGCGGCAGATCGTCGAGATGGCCGCCGAGCGCGGCCTGCTGGTCATCTCGGACGAGACCTACGACCGCTTCGTCTACGACGGCGTCCGCCACGCCAGCGCCGCCGAGCTGGCAACCGAGTTCCCGGACACGGTCGTGCTGGTGGGCTCGTTCTCGAAGACCTACGCCATGACCGGCTGGCGCATCGGCTACCTGCTGGGGCCGGCGCCGGTGGTCAAGGCGGTCGAGACGATCCAGAGCCATGCCACCTCGAACCCGACCTCCTTCGCCATGGTGGGCGCCCTGGAGGCGCTGCGCTGCGCCGAGCCCGCCGTGCAGGAGATGATCGCCGAGTACCAGGCCCGCCGCGACCTCCTGATCCCGCGGCTCAACCGTCTCCCCGGATTCGACTGCCGGCCGCCGGACGGCGCCTTCTATGCCTTTCCGCGGGTGGCGGACGCCTTCCGGCCCGGCCGCCAGGGATCGGTCGCGTTCACCGAGCTCCTGCTGGAAAAAGCCAACGTGGCGGTCGTGCCCGGCGCCGCTTTCGGCGCGGACGACCACATCCGCATCTCCTTCGCCTGCTCGCGGGCCACCCTCGAAGAGGGGCTGCGGCGCATGGCGGAGCTGCTCGCGGACTGACGCTAGAAACTTTGGAGGAATCGTATGAAATTCTGGTTTTCTGAGCGCCGCCTGCCCATCCTTGCGGCAGGCGCCTTTCTGATCCTGGCCGGCGCACCTTCTTTTGCCCAGGGGCCCAATCAGGGGGTCACCGAAGCCGACGCGCGCAAGCTCATCGAAGAGGCCAGCGCCCGCCTCATGGAGCTCGGCATCGAGGCCAGCCGCGCCCAGTGGGTGCAGGCCACCTACATCACCTACGACACCGAGATTCTCGCCGCCCAGCGCAACGAGGTGCTGCTCACCTTGGCCGTGGAGTACGCCCAGCGGGCCACGCGCTTCAACGACGTGAAGCTGCCCGAGGACCTGCGGCGCCAGATCGATCTGCTCAAGCGGGGCCTGGTCCTGGCCGCTCCGTCCGATCCCAAGAAGACGGGCGAGCTGACCCGCCTGGCCGCCTCGCTGGAGAGCCAGTACGGCTCCGGCAAGTATTGCCCCCAGGGCGCCAAGGGGGACGACTGCAAGGACCTCACGGAGCTGGAGAACATCCTCGCCGACAACCGCGATCCCAAGGTGCAGCTCGACGCCTGGGCCGGCTGGCACAGCATCGCGCCGCCGATGCGCGACGAGTACCAGCGCCTGGTCGAGATCGCCAACGAGGGTGCCAAGGAGCTCGGCTACAAGGACACCGGCGCGCTCTGGCGCTCCAAGTACGACATGGACCCGGACGCGTTCGCGGCCGAGCTCGACCGCCTCTGGGGGCAGGTCAAGCCGCTCTACGACTCGCTGCACTGCTACGTGCGGGCGCGCCTGAACAAGGAGTACGGCGACCAGATCGTGCCGCCCGGCAAGCCGATCCCGGCCCACCTGCTGGGCAACATGTGGGCGCAGGACTGGTCCAACATCTACTCGCTGGTGGCTCCGCCGCAGGCCGATCCAGGCTACGACCTGAACGAGATCCTCAAGGAGCGCAAGCCCGACGCGCAGGAGATGGTCCGCTTCGGCGAGCGCTTCTTCACCTCGCTCGGCTTCGAGCCGCTGCCCGCGACCTTCTGGGAGCGCTCGCTCTTCACCAAGCCGCGCGACCGCGACGTGGTCTGCCATGCCAGCGCCTGGAGCATCGATTACAAGGACGACCTGCGCATCAAGATGTGCGTCGAGCCCAAGGCCGAGGACTTCACGACCATCCACCACGAGCTCGGCCACAACTTCTACCAGCGCGCCTACAACCAGCAGCCGATGCTCTACCAGGACAGCGCCAACGACGGCTTCCACGAGGCCGTGGGCGACACCGTCGCGCTGTCGATCACGCCCGAGTACCTGAAGGAGATCGGGATGATCGACCAGGTGCCCGACACGTCCAAGGACCTGGGGCTGCTGATGAAGGCGGCTCTCGAGAAGGTGTCCTTCCTCCCGTTCGGCCTGCTGGTCGACCAGTGGCGCTGGAAGGTGTTCTCGGGCGAGTACGGCCCGGACGAGTACAACAAGGGCTGGTGGGAGCTGCGCGAGAAGTACCAGGGCGTGATGGCGCCGGTGGCGCGCAGCGAGAAGGATTTCGACGCAGGCGCGAAGTACCACGTGCCGGGCAACACCCCGTACACCCGCTACTTCCTCGCGCACATCCTGCAGTACCAGCTCCACCGCGGCCTCTGCCAGGCGGCGGGCAACAAGGGTCCGCTGAACCGCTGCTCGATCTACGGCAACGCCGAGGCCGGCAAGCGCCTGCGCACCATGCTCGCCATGGGGCAGAGCCGTCCCTGGCCCGAGGCCCTCAAGGTCGTCACTGGCCAGGACCGCATGGACGCCACCGCGATCATCGACTACTTCGCCCCCTTGAAGACCTGGCTCGACCAGCAGAACAAGGGGCAGAAGTGCGGCTGGTAGGGTAGGGAAGGACCGGGAAAGGACCAAAAGGACTGAAAGGACCTAAAGGACATCTGTCCCGGGTCCTTTGAGTCCTTTACGTCCTTTATGTCCTTTCAGGGAGAGGCCTCCATGGCGAAGATTTCCCGGCGCGATTTCCTGCGCGGCAGCGCTGCGGCCGGGGCCTTGGGCACGGGCATCCTGGGTTCCGTCGAGCTGGAGGCGGCTCCCAGGACCCAGGCCGGCGTCGGGATCGCAGGGCCCGGCGCGCTGCCGATGACCTTCCGCATCAACGGCGAGACGCGTCAGGCCACTCTCGAGCCCCGGGTCACCCTGCTCGACGCCCTGCGCGACCACCTCGACCTCACCGGCGCCAAGAAGGTCTGCGACCGCGGCACCTGCGGCGCCTGCACCGTCCTCCTGGAGGGCAAGGCCGTCTACGCCTGCTCGGTGCTCGCCATCGAGGCCCAGGGCCGGTCCGTACAGACCGTCGAAGGGATCGGCCGGCCGGACAAGCTCCATCCGCTCCAGGCCGCCTTCGTCGAGCACGACGCCCAGCAGTGCGGCTTCTGCACGCCCGGCTTCGTCATGGCCGCCAAGGCCCTGCTCGACCGCAACCCCCATCCGAACCTCGACGAGGTCCACCTTGGGCTGTCCGGCAACTTCTGCCGCTGCGGCACTTACGCCGGCATGCAAGGCGGTGCTCGAGGCCGGCGACGCCGAGGAAACCGAGCCGCGGCGGAGAAGGAAGAAGAACGAGGAGGAGGCGGCGGCGGATGGTTGACGTCTCCTGGCCCAGGAAGCCCCGCCTGATCGGCCAGCGCATCTCGCGCCTGGACGGCCCGGCCAAGGCCACCGGCGCCGCCAGGTACACCTACGACCTGCGCTTCCCCGGCATGCTCTACGCGCGCTTCGTGCGCTGCCCGCACGCCCACGCCCGCATCACCCGCCTCGACACCTCGGCCGCCCAGGCCATGCCGGGCGTCAAGGCCATCCACCTCGTCCAGGGGGAGGGGGCCGAGATTCAATGGGCGCTCGACGAGATCGTGGCCATCGCGGCCGTCAGTGAGCAGATCGCCGGGGACGCCGTGCGCGCGATCAAGGTCGAGTACGAGGTGCTGCCCCATTTCGTCTCGGAGGCGAACCTGGCCGGAGCTCCCCAGACCCGGCCCGGCGAAGAGGAAATTGTGGGCGATCCCGACGGCGCCATGGGCTCGGCCGCGGCCAAGGCCAAGGGCCTCTACGGCATGCCGGTGATCGCCCACAACTGTCTGGAGGCCCACGGCCAGATCTGCCGGTGGGACGGCGACCAGCTCACGGCCTGGTGCTCGACCCAGGCGGTGTCTGCGGTGGCCGCCCAGTTCGCCGAGGGGCTCAAGATCCCGGCCGCGAACGTGCGGGTCATCACCGAATACATGGGCGGCGGCTTCGGCAGCAAGTTCAGCGTCGACCGCTGGGGGATCGTCTGCGCAGAGCTGGCGCGCAAGGCCGGCGCGCCGGTCAAGCTCATGCTGGAACGCGACGCCGAGCTTACCGTCGCGGGCGACCGCCCCTCGGCCTATGCCGAGATCGAGGTGGGCGCATCAGCCGACGGCACGCTCACCTCCTGGCGCTCGAAGTCCTGGGGCTCGGGCGGCCTGGGCGGCTCGGGCAGCCCGCCGCTCCCGTACGTCTTCCAGATCCCCAACCGGCGGCACCAGCACGTCTCGGTGCCCACGAACACGGCCAGCTCCCGCGCCTGGCGCGCGCCCAACCATCCCCAGGCCTGCTACCTGACCCTGTCGGCCCTGGAAGACCTGGCGGCCGAGCTGCGCCTGAGCCCGCTCGACCTGGTCCTGAAGAATCAAGGGATTCTCGGCAATCTATCCAAGGTCTATGTCGAGGAGCTGGAGATCGCCGACCGCCTGATGGGCTGGCGCGAGCGCTGGCGACCCCGCGGTGAGAACGGAAAGGGTCCGGTCAAGCGCGGCCTCGGTCTTTCCCTCCACACCTGGGGCGGCCGCGGGCACCGGAGCAACTGCGAGGTCACCGTTCACCCCGACGGCACCGCCGAGGCCAGGATCTCGAGCCAGGATCTCGGCACCGGCACCCGCACCGTGATCGCCATCGTCGTGGCCGAGAGCCTCGGCCTGCCCCTGGAGGCGGTCACGGTCCGCCTCGGCGACAGCCGCTATCCCGCCTCGGGCGGCTCGGGCGGCAGCAGCACGGTCGGCGGCATCAGCTCGTCCACCCGGCGTGCGGCCATGAACGTTCTGGCGCAGGCTTTCGCGAAGGCCGCGCCGACTCTGGATACTACTCCCGACAAGCTCGAAGCCGTGGACGGCAAGATCCGCATCCAGGGCGAGCCCGATCGCTCGCTGACCTGGCGGCAGGTGCTCGGCACCAACTCCCTGACCGCGGCCGGCGCCAATCCCGGACCCCAGGGGGAACCGGAGCTGACCGGCAGCGGCGCCGGCGGCGTGCAGATGGCCGAGGTCACGGTGGACGTGGAGACCGGC
>DASUNJ010000586.1:0-3611 GCA_036277235.1 Thermoanaerobaculia bacterium
CGGCCGCCGCCTACCGGCGTGAGATCGCGGCGTTCCCGCAGCACCTGCAGGCCTATGCCAATCTGGCGGTGATCCTCATGATCCAGGGCAGGAGCGCGGAGGCGAACGAGCTGCTCGAGCAGATGGCGCGGAGCAACCCGCACCGCGGGGCGTTTCTCCTGGCGGCGAAAACCCTCGAGGTGTTCGAGGACCGCCAGGGCGCCGCGCGCTGGCGTCAGCGCGCGGCGCGGCAGGACGACTCAGTTCGCTAAAACCTCAAACCGAGCGAGAGGCGGTAGGTGCGGGGGAGCTGGTAGGCATCCGCCGCCGTGGGCTTCCCGAAGTTGGGTCCCTTCTGCCAGTGCACGCCCTCCTGTGGCACCTCGCCGGCCAGCGGGTTGAAGGGCAGACAGCGTTCGTTCGTGCCCGTCTGGAGACACGTTGTCTGGCGGCGGGTGAGCACGGTCTTGTCGATGAAGTCCGGGTCTTGCAATCCCTGCTCGTTGAACAGGTTCAGGATGTCGGCCTCGATGAAGAAGCGCACGCCGAGCAGCGGCGGCGCATACCAGTTCACCCCCAGGTCGGTCGAGGTGATGTTGTCGAGGCGGAACCCGCCCCGGTCGCTGAAGTAGTAGGTCACCGAGGAAGGTGGGGTCACGTAGCCGGGGTTCACCACGCCGTTGGCGGGCCCCGTCGACGTTCCGCGCCGCACGTCGATCAAACTGAGGGCTGAGTAGGGCAACGCCGAGTGATACCGCTCCAGCAGCGTGAAATTGAAGTCCCCCGCCCGTGTCGGCAGATCGTATTGCAACCAGATGTTGGCGCGGTGGCGCATATCCGGACCGACAAAGCCGACCGGGTTGTTCTGCTCGAAATCCTGGTACTCGGGCCGGTTGATGAAGGGGTCATTGTCCAGGCTGGTGGCGGAGCTCGGAGTCTCTCCCTCGACGTTGCCGCGCAACCTCGACCAGGTGTAATTGCCGCCGAACGAGAGTCGTTCCTGGGGTCGATAGCGGCCCTGGAGCTGGATCGCTTGGTAGTCGCGGCTCAGGTTGTCATCGCCGTTCTCGATCACTCCCTGGTCGAATTGATCTCCGTTCGGGTCCGTCGCCTTGCCGGTCTGCAGGTTCCGCCGCACGACGTAGAAGTCTCCCCAGGTCCGGTCGATGTAATCGGCGCGCAAATAGCCGCGGTTCCCGAACGTCGCGCCGTAGCCCAAGGTGTATTCATCCATGAACGGCGCCGCGAGCGGCCCGTCGAAACGCAGGGTGACTCCAGGGACGTGGGCACTGCTGAGGAGATTCGGGTCCCGGTTCGACGTGCCGCCGACGGAATTGAACCAGTTGAAGACCTGGCGGATGACCTCGGCGGTCGAGAGGAGCTGGTCGCGTGGCGTTCCTATCGGGTTGATGACCGGGCCTCTGTAATCCCAGTAGTAAGAGGCATAGCGGCCCGCGGTGGCGGTGTTGTCGGCAGGTCCTTGATCGACCTTCGAGACGTAGCGGCCATAGGTGGCGCTGAAGCTGTGCTTGCCGTCGCCGCGCAGGTCGTAGCGTGCCGCCAGGCGCGGGCTGAAAGCGCTGTCGTCGACGGTCTTGTTCCCGGCCTGATCGGTGCCGAACGACTCGTCATAGCGAACGCCCACGTTGAAGCTCCAGCGGTCGTTCAGCTCCCACTTGTCGTTGAGGAACCACGAGCGCGTGGCGAAGTCGGAAGTGCTCGACAGCGCGGGAACGGGATCCCACTCGATCTCGCTGGAGTCTGGATCCACGCCGAAGAAGACGTCCTGTCCGAAATAGATGAAGTTGCCGTGGATGCGAAGATCGCTGCCGGACTGGAAGTTGTTCTCGTTGCGCTTCTGGTGGAACTCCTCGAAGCCTCCGACGAGGCTGTGATTGCCGGTCGCCCGAGTGCTGAGGAAATAGGACCCTTTTCCCAGCCAGCTCTCGTTGTTCCGCTCCTTGAACCCGCACGGTCTGCCGCAGAAGGTCGGCGACCACCCCCGCTGGCCGGTGTTGGCGTCGAGCAGCAAAGTGCCCTCGATCAAGTCGCGGGTGTTGGCCCCGAGGGCGAACGCGTGCTCCATCTCACTGTATTGGCCCTCCACGAGGAAGCGATCCGTGAAGATACCCTGGTAATGGAGGGAACGGAGCTCTCGGAGGTCATCGCGGAAAGAGAGGCTGCGCAGGTCGACGACGCGGCCGGAGGTGACGAAGTTTTGCCGCTCCAGATCGCTGTCGATGTAGGACGCGACGAGCGAATGCTGGTTCGTGATCTGCCCGGTGAGCTTGCCCTCGATCCGCTGGTCGTCCCGCGTGGTGTCGTAGGCAATGGCGGTGTCGAAAGTCTGGGCGCCGGTCTCACGCTCTTCCGAGCGCGCGGCCGCGAAAAACCAGAGGCGGTCGCGGAGGATACGCCCGCCCAGGGTTGCTTCGTAGGCGCTGTTGGTGCCGTCGATGGGGTCGAGCTGGGCAGCGAAGTCAGACTTTTCCGTCCAGTCGTCGTTGGTCAACGAACCGCGGAGCGACCCCGAGAGCTCGTTGCCTCCCGATTTGGTCACGGTGCTGACCACGCCCCCGGTGAAGCGGCCGAACTCCGCCGAGACCCCGCCGGTGAGAACCGTGGTCTCCTGGACCGCGTCCTCGATATAGAGCGGGTTCGGCTGTCCGCGTACGTTCTCGTTCACCACCACGCCGTTCACCAGGAAGAGGCTCTCGAAGGACATCGATCCCGAGATCGTGATCTGGTCGTTCGGCCCCGCTTCCGTCACCCCCGGCGAGAGAGCCACGATGTCGTCGATCGTCCGGCCGGTGGGGAGCTGATTGATGGTCTCGACGTCGAAGCTCGCCGAAATCTCGGTCGTTTCGATCTCCGGCGGCGCCGCCGCCGTGACCGTGATCTCTTCGGCCAGGCTGGTGAGGGTCATCTCGGCGTCGGCGCGGGCCGTCTGGCTGAGGCCGACGACGGCGCTCTTCTCGATTCCATGCATGCCTTCGAGATCGAAGGTCACCGTGTAGGCGCCGGGGGGAAGGGCGGGGAAGTGGTAGCCGCCGGCTTCGCCGGTCACCGTCGTTCGGCTCCCCTGCAGGGCGGGGGACGTGACGGCGACCGTGACTCCCGGCAGCGGTTCGCCGTCGGACGTGACGGTGCCGACGAGGGTGCCCGTGGTTGACTGCGCGACGAGCGTGGCCGCACACAAGAGCATGGCGATCACAAGGACGTTTCGAAGGGCCAAGCGCATGAGCACCTCCACCGGCTGAAGCAATCATTGAGATGGTGAGATGGGCCAACGGCTGCCGGGATCGTACCACGTTCCAAAGACCCGAAGGAAGCCCCGGGCGGAACCCTGAAACTTCCGCCCGCTCCAGGCGTATCTGGTCACCATGAGGGAAAACCTGCGCATGCGTAACGCGATGCTCGCCATCCTTTTGACCCTGTTCGTCTCGACCACCGCCATCCACGCTCAAGACGCCCCCAAGGCCGACAAGGCCGCGGAGAAGGCCGCGCCGGCGCCGGCCGCGCCCCGCAAGTTCGTCACCCACCACCGCTTCACCGCCGACGGGGTGAACATCCCCTACACCGCCACGGCGGAGGACATCGACCTCAAGGACCGCGACGGCAAGCCCACGGCG
>DASUNJ010000587.1:0-4910 GCA_036277235.1 Thermoanaerobaculia bacterium
GCAGCTGCCTGAGGGAGGACGCCTCAGCACTCCAGGGCGTTCGCTAGAGTTTTCTAAGCTCAGGGTCCCCCAAATCACCGGGACTGGCTCAGATCCGGGGGAAGACACTACCTTCGCCCCGGTTATCCGACAGGCTCCTAGCCCACCAGCAACGCGTGCTCGGCCATCTTCCGCAGGTGTTGTTCGAGGAGAGCCTCCAGCACTACCGGCACCCGTCCGGGCTCGACCGGCTTCCCATCGACGACAAGGTCCAGCCGTCCCTCCGCGACCTCCCACTCCAGGAGCCGCACCAGGGCGGCGCGGTCCCGGCCCCCGTCGAGATGGAGGAGGATGAAACGGGCCATGGGATCGTCGAGCTTGAGGACCCGGCGGCGCTGGCTGGTGACCAGGAGACCCGCCCGGGCCTGACGGCGGGCGAGAGAGGAGGTCCGCGGGAGGACGCTGACCGTTTCCGTGCAGAGGGGCGGGAGCGCGTGGAGGTCCACGACGCCGCTCCAGAACAGTGACCCGAGCAGATCCGCGAGTCCCTCCTCGTCCGCTCCGTCTCCCAACGAGGTCAGGAGACCTCCGAACGGCACCGCGCGCGGCCAGGCCGCCGCCAGTGCGACCAGCGCCGCCTTGGCCAGCGGATGGCTCGAAGAAAACGTCTTTCCCTCCTCGCCAAGGAAGCTCTCGCTCCGGCCCGGACGCAGGTCAGGCTCGGAAGAGACCGGCTTCGCGGACGAGGCCGCGTGGAGCCGCCGCAGCCGCTCCGGAGCGGCTGTTCGTTCCACCGGGATTCCCGCATGGCAGAAGAGCGTCCGCCGGAACGTGCGGTTCAGGACGAAGTCCAGGTACTGCTCCAGGGCGATGCGGTCCGAAGCGAGCCGCTGCAGCCCTTCGGCGACACCCGCGGGGAGGTTTCCGATCTCGGTGAGATGAGGATCGGCCTCGGTCAGATACTGGAGGCCGTGGCGGCCGGCGCGCTCCGCCATCTCGTTGAAGTAGATCGGATCGTTGGTTTCCTCCAGGTACTCGTGGATGAGGTAGCTCGGCCGGTCCTTGTGCTCCTCGAAGTGGTCGCGGGCCGTGCGCAGGAAAACCGCGTGGGCGTCCTGCTCCTCGCCCGCCGATTCGGCAAGGAACCGCATCAGCTCGAAGGCGCGGCCGGTGCGCTCCTCCGGATCGTCGATCCCGCGGGTGTGGAAGAGCACCATGTCCCGCACCATGCCGCGGAGATGCCAGCCGGGCAAGGTGTTGTAGCTCACGTAGGCCACGCCGTTCGGGGCGAGGTTCTCGCGGCAGATGGCGAGGATCTTCTCCTGCACGGGACGGGAGACCCACGAGAAGACCCCGTGGCAGACGATGTAGTCGAACTCGCCCAGACCAGCATCCACGTCGAGCAGGCTCCGCGCCTGGAGCTCCAGGTTGGGCAGGCCCATCTCCGCCACGAACGCGCGGCCGGCCTCGATCTGCCGCGGGGAAAGGTCGATTCCCACGAAGCGGCTCTCCGGCATTTCGATCGCCATGGGGACGAGGTTGCCGCCGTCGGCGCACCCCAGCTCCAGAACGCGGCAGCGGTCGGGAGGGGCGGGCTCCAGTCCGTGGAGGATCGCCAGAGCGGCGAGGTGGTCCGGGTGCGTACGGTGCTGCGAAGAGCTGGGATAGGGGACGCGGTCGTAAGCATCGCGGACGGAGCGTTCCTCCTCCCGCGCCTGGGCGATGGTCTCGGAGTCGAGCAGCATGGGCACAATCCTCCCAAATAGGAAGTGGGGGATCCTGGCTGAATCTTGCAGCGGAGGGGATCGGCTGTAATTTTGAGAGCTGTCCCGTCACTCTTTCATTGAAGCGGTTCTTCGACAGCAGGACATAGGAGGCTCGGGAGGTTCAAGTCCAATGGCCGAGGTCAACTTCAAGAGCAAAGGGCTGTATCGACTGGACATCGACTCCCTGCGGACAGCCTTGAAACACGGCAGGACTGGATACATGACCATCAAATTGCGTCTGAGCCCACTCGATGCGCCCGTCGCCAAAGTAGTGCTGGATCGGAAGAGCCTCTACATAGTGGGCTTTCAAGGAAAAGGGGAGAAGTGGTGGTATTTCTCGGACGCTGTCCAGCCGAGTGTTGAGGATTCATGGAACAAGCTGCCGCTCAAGGGGGATCACACGACGTTGGGCACAGACAAATCGAAGAGCGCTTTTACGTCAGCAGCACCCTACCTGTTGGACGGCTTGGCGTCTTACGAAGGCGGAAATGCCGATCATCTGAAGAGCGCCCTCTCCTTTGTCGCTGTGGCCGTCAGCGAGGCCCTGCGTTTTCCAGAAATCCAGCAAGCAATCGAGAACCTGCTGAGCGGGGTTAGTTTCTCGACGGCGGTCGCTTGCGAAACGCTCATGAAGAACTGGAGCGGATTGACGACTCAAGCGAGTAAGAAGGTAGCAGTCGCTTGGCAGAAGTCGTAGAACCCGCGGCGCAATTCCACCCCTCCCCGGCGCATCCCAGCTCCAGGACGCGGCAGCGGTCGGGAGGCGCCGGCTGGTCCGGGTGCGTCGGCACTCCGGAGTGTGCGGCTGCTTCCAGCCCACATGAATCTTGTTGTATGCTGCCAACATGTCGACCAAGCCCGTGCAGGTCTCCATCGAAACTGAGCTCCTGACGCGGATCGATCGGGATCCCGAGGCGCGGGAAAGAGGTCGATCGGCCTTCATCCGTTCCGCCGTCGAGCTATACCTCGCCGCCAAGGGGCGGCGCGAGCTTGAGGCGCAGCTCGCCAATGCCTACGACGGCCGGGCTGACGCCCTGCTCGACGAGGTCATGGAGCTCCTGGGCCGCCAATCATGGCCGAACGATTAGGCCGTGGCGAGATCTGGCTGCTGCACCTTTCCCCTCCGGATAAGCGGCGCCCGGTGCTGGTGCTCAGCCGCCCCTCGCTTCTTCGGCTTCTCCACACCGCAACCGTCGCCGCCATCACTTCCACGCTTCGAGGTTCGCCCACCGAGGTGGAGCTCGGCGTTGCCGAGGGTCTGAAGCAGACTTCCTGTGTGAACCTGTGCAACGTCTTCACGGTTCATCAAGGGGAGCTTAAGACCTTTGTGGGGACGGTTGGCCCGGACAAGATGTCGCAGGTGTGCCAAGCGCTCGCCATCGCCTGCGGGTGTGAATGAGCGGCACCTTCTGGTCGCAATTCCACCCCTCCCCGCCCCACCTTCTAGATAAGGAGGGGTGTCCATGGCCTACGCCCAGGGCGACCAGTACATCTCGATCACCACCCCGCTCGGCAAGGACAAGCTGCTCCTGCGCGGCTTCCATGGCGAGGAGCGGATCTCCGGGCTGTTCCAGTTCTCCCTGGAGATGCAGTCGGAGGAAAAGAGCCTCGACTTCGCGCAGGTGGTGGGCAAGGGCGCCACCGTCAAGGTCGAGCTCGCGGACGGCACGTTCCGCTACATCCACGGCATCGTCGGCCGCTTCGTCCAGGCGGGGAGCGACGCCCGCTTCACCGCGTACTATGCCGAGCTCCACCCCTGGCTCTGGCTGCTCACCATGAGCGTGGATTGCCGCATCTACCAGAACATGACCGTGCCCGACATCGTGACCGGCCTGTTCACCGAGCTGGGCTTCACCGACTTCAAGAACAGCGTCTCCGGCTCGTACAAGCCGCTCGAATACTGCGTGCAGTACAACGAGAGCGCCTTCGCCTTCGTCTCGCGGCTGCTCGAGGACCAGGGGATCTTCTATTTCTTCAAGCACGAGGACGGCAAGCACACGCTCGTGCTCGGGGACGACGCCTCCGCCTTCGCCAACTGCGCCGGGGCAGCCACGGTCGAGTACGGCACCTACGGCGACTGGAGGCAGCAGAACGTGGTCTCTTCCTGCACGCTGGAGGAGACCGTCATCCCGGGCAAGTACGCGGTGGACGACTTCGGCTTCGAGACTCCTTCGACCGATCTGCTGGGCAGCTCCGACGGCCAGGCGGCGGACGGCGCAAAGCGCCGGATCTATGAATATCCCGGAGGCTTCGTGAAGAAGGACGCCTCCGAGGGCCGTGCCAAGCTCCGCATGGAGGAGCACGAAGCGCCGCGGAAGGTCCTCAAGGGGCAGAGCTTCTGCCCGGCCTTCACCGCCGGCGGCAAGACGACGCTTCAGAAACAGTATCGCGACGACGTCAACGCCGCCTATGCCTTCTCCCGCGTCGCTCATTCGGCCACGGCCGAGACGTATACGAGCTCGTTCGAGGGGTTTCCCGCGGACGTCCCCTTCCGGCCGGCGCGCACGACGCGCAAGCCGGTCATCCCCGGCACCCAGACCGCCATCGTCGTGGGCAAGAGCGGCGAGGAGATCTGGACCGACAAGTACGGCCGCATCAAGGTGCAGTTCCATTGGGACCAGAAGGGGAAGAACGACGAGAACAGCTCGTGCTGGATCCGCGTGGCTCACGGCTGGGCGGGAAAGGGCTGGGGGCAGATGTTCCTGCCGCGCATCGGCCAGGAGGTGGTGGTGAGCTTCCTCGAAGGCGATCCCGACCGGCCCCTGGTGACCGGCTCGGTCTACAACGCCGAGCAGACCGTCCCCTACGCGCTCCCCGGCGAGCAGACGAAGAGCACGATCAAGAGCAACGTGTCGAAAGGGGGCGGCGGCTGGAACGAGATCCGCTTCGAGGACAAGAAGGATTCGGAGGAGGTCTACGTCCAGGCCGAGAAGGATTACAACCGGGTCGTCAAGAACAACGAGACCGTCAAGGTCGGCTTCGAGAAGAAGAAGGACGGCAACCAGACGATCGACGTGTACAAGAACCGGACGATCACGGTGGAGGAGGGCAACCAGTCCCTCCAGGTCAAGAAGGGCAACCGCGACATCAAGGTGGACACGGGCAACGAGACCCATACCGTCGCCGGCACCCGCGACGTCACGGTCACCAAGGCCGAGACCCACA
>DASUNJ010000588.1:0-5987 GCA_036277235.1 Thermoanaerobaculia bacterium
CCGATCTCCTCGACGACCCCGGAGCGCACCAGCACCGAAACATGCTCGCGGGGAGGCGCTCCGGTGCCGTCGATCAGGGTGACGTCGCGTAGCAGCAGAGAGGACTCCGGATGCCTTGCCGGCTCGGGCTGGCCTGCGCAGGCGGTGAGGACGATGAGAGCGAGAGCTGCTCGCATGTCTCCTCTACGTGGCAACGCGCACCCCCGTTTCAAGGGCGTCTTCCTCGACGAAACGAAGCAGCGCCTTACCTTCCCGCTCGAGCTCCGCGAGCGCTTTCTTGGCGAGCTTGCCAAAAGGTTCGAGGACCAGCGTCGCGGTCTTCTTTTTCCGTTCGACCTTCCAGGCGCCTGCCACAAAGCCATCAACCAGGAACGTGGCGCGAACCTGGAGGTTCTTGAGCGTGACCTTGGGGCGATGCTCGTCGGAGATCACACGGGTGCGGTCGTCGTGGGCGAGCACCAGGTTGTCGAACTCCGGCAGGAACCGGATCGGAGCCGGCGAGTCCTCGTCAGGGCGAGGAGAGTCCGGCAGGTCGAACAGCTCGCGCTTGCGCTCGTCGCGGAAGGTGACGAGCTCGGGGCGCAGCTCTTCGAAGGCGGCGCGCAGCGCCTGCAAACCCGACCAGACCTGGGCATCCCGAGGCGTCGCGGGACCGAACGCCGCGAGGTAGCGCCGGACCAGCGTATGGGCGGGGGCCTCATCGGTCGGGATCTTTTTGCCAAGCCAATCGTCGGCTAGCGCGAAATCCGAGGCGGCGGGGAATCCCCAGGCGTCGTCCGTCGGCACCTGGACGAGCGGAAGGTGCATGCGGATCGCATAGGCCATGGCGCGCTCGTCGGCCTGGGGGTTCTTCGCCTTCAGGTGGACCCGCAGGGCGTCGAACGTGGCCGGCTTGCCGCCGAAGAACGCGCGCGCCTCGGCTTGGAGGGCGTCCATGCCGAGACCCTGCGCCCGCTCACGGAGGATTGCCTGCATGCCCTTGGTGAGCATCGGCTGGAGAGCGCCCCGGAGAGCCACGTAGTCGGCGGCGCTCATCAGGTGCAGCGTGCCGCGCATTGCCGTCGCCCGTATGATCTCGCGCCGGAGGAGCGGTTCAATCAAGTCGTTGCGCTGAAAGCCTTCGATGCGCGTCCACAGCCCCACGAACGGAGGCCGGGCCAGTTGCGCCTGGAGCCCGGCGAGCCGCTCGACGGCGGCGGTCGCCGCCGCCGGTTCGCGGGCGAGCAGCATCTGGCGAGCGAGGGTGGCGCGGTTGAGCTGGCGGGTGGTGAGGGTCGAAGGGGTGGTGGCCATGTCGGTCCGAGCCTATCCTCAGTCGATGGGGGCGACGCAATTTCAGGGGGCAGCGGCTGCCCTGTGAATTTGGACGCCCCAATTTCGAGGGGCAGTCATTGCCCTCTGAATTCGGACGAGTCAATTTCAGAGGGCAGTCACTGCCCTCCGAATTTGGAGGGCACAAATTCAAGGGGCAGCCGCTGCCCCCTGAAATTGGATGACGCAAATCCAAGGGGCAGTCGTTGCCCTCCGAATTTGGGAGGCTCAAATTCAAGGGGCAGCCACTGCCCTCCGAAATTGGGAGACGCAAATTCAAAGGGCAGTCACTGCCCTCTGAATTCAGGAGAGCTAAATTCAGGGGGCAATCGCTGCCCTCTGAATTTGCACGGTCCCCTACCGCCAGTCATGGCTGGGCACCGCTACCAGCTTCTTCAACGACCAGAACCGCTCCCCCTTCACCGACAACGTCCCGTCCCGCTTCTGCAGCACCCCTTCCACCACCAGCCCGGGTGAGCCCACGATCAGCTTGCGGTGCTTTTGGAGGAGGTCGGGGGAGACGACCGCCTGGGACATGCCGGTTTCGTCCTCCAGGGTGAGGAAGAGCAGGCCCTTGGCCGTGCCGGGACGCTGCCTGACGATCACCGAGCCCGCCGTGCGGACGCGGTCGCCATTCTGGAGATGGGCTAGATCGGCGGCCGAGGTGACTCCCTTGGCGTTGAGCGTCTCGCGGATGTAGGTGAGCGGGTGCGGCCCGATGGTGAGCTGGACGCCGGCATAGTCGGCCTGGCTCTCTTCGACGTCGGTCATCTCGGTGAGCGGCGAGGGCTCGGGGTCGGGCAGACGGTCGAGGAGCGGACCGGCTTCCCTCGCGAGGCGCGCCACCTGCCAGAGAGCGGCGCGGCGGGTCAGCCCGAAGGAGGCGAGCGCTCCGATCGAGGCCAGGGTCTGCAGCTCGTCCTCGTGCAGGTCGCAGCGGCGGACGAGGTCCTCGGCGTCCTCGAACGGCGCCTTCGCCTGCTCCTGCTCGATGGCGAGTCCGGCCTTGTGCCGCAATCCCTTCACGAACTTGAAGCCGAGACGGATGGCTCCGGCGGGCGGGGCCTCGCCGGTCCTCGAATCGCGGGCGCCTTCGGGGATCTCCCGCTCCTCCCAGCGGCATTTCCAGCCGGAGCTCTGGATGTCCACCGGCCGGATGTCGACCCCGTGCCGTTGTGCGTCCTTGACCAGCGTGGCGGGGTGGTAGAAGCCCATGGGCCAGGCGTTCAGCAGGCCGAGGGTGAAGGCGGTGGGGTGGTGGCACTTGAGGTAGGCGCTCGCGTAGGCGATCAGGGCGAAGCTCGCGGCGTGCGATTCGGGGAAGCCGTAGAGCGCGAAGGAGGTGATCGACTGGACGATCTCGTCCTGCGGCTTGCCCACGATGCCGTTGGCGGTCATCCCCTTGCGGAGCTTGTCCACGATGGCTTTCATCTTCTCCACGGAGCGCTTGGAGCCCATGGCCCGCCGCAGCTCTTCGGCCTCGCCGCCGGAGAAGCCGGCCGCCACCATCGCGACCCGCAGGAGCTGCTCCTGGAAGATCGGCACGCCGAGCGTGCGCTTGAGGATCGGCTCCAGGCTCGGGTGCGGATAGGCCACGGGCTGGCGGCCGTTGCGGCGCTCGAAGAAGGGGCTCGCCATGTTGCCCGCGATCGGGCCGGGACGGATGATGCCCACCTGAATCACCAGGTCGTAGAACCGCGTGGGATGGTTGCGGGGGAGCGAGGCCATCTGCGCGCGGCTCTCCACCTGGAAGACGCCGATCGTGTCGGCCACCTGCAGCATGCGGAAGACCTTGGGATCGTCCGGCGGCAGATGGGCGAGGTCCACGTGGGTCCCCTCGTGCGTGCGGATCGTCGGCACCATGATCTCCAGGGCGCTGAGCATGCCGAGGCCGAGAAGGTCCACCTTGATGATGCCGAGGTCGGCGCAGTCGTCCTTGTCCCACTGCACCACGACCCGGCCGGGCATGGAGGCCGGCTCCAGGGGCACGACCTCGTCGAGGCGGCCGGCCGCGATGACCATGCCCCCCGAGTGCTGCCCCAGATGGCGGGGGAGGTTGTGGATGCGCTCCCAGAGGTCCCCGAAGTGCTTCATCCGCGGCTCTTCGGGGTCGAAGCCGGCCGCGGTCAGCTCGTTCGCGAACGACTTGGGATCGCCGTTCGCGACGTCCCAGGTCCAGCTCCCGAGCTGCTTGGCGAGGCGGTCCACCTGCTCGGGGGAGTAACCGAAGACCTTGGCCACTTCGCGGGTCGCGGAGCGGTCGCGGTAGGTGATGACGTTGGCGGTCATGGCCGCGCCGCGCTCGCCGTAGCTCTTGTAGACGTGCTGGATGACCTTCTCGCGCTGGTCGCCGGAGGGGAGGTCCAGATCGATGTCCGGCCATTCGCCGCGCTCTTCGGAGAGGAAGCGCTCGAAGAGAAGCTCCATCTTCACCGGGTCCACGGCCGTGATGGAGAGGGCGTAGCAGACCGCGCTGTTGGCCGCCGAGCCGCGGCCCTGGGCCAGGATGTTTTCCCGCTGGCAGAAGTTCACGATGTCCCAGACGATCAGGAAGTAGCCTGCCAGATCGAGCTTCTCGATCAGGTCCAGCTCTTTCTGGATCTGCGCCTGGGCCTTGGCGGTCAGCGGCCGGAAGCGGCCCTTGGCCCCATTCCAGGTGATGTGCCGGAGGTACGAGGCCGGGGTCTCGCCCGGCGGCAGCGGGTATTCGGGGAAGCGGTAGCCGAGGTCGGCCAGGGTGAAGTCCAGGCGGGCGGCCAGGCGGGCGGTCTCCTCGATCGCTTCGGGGAGGTCCGCGAACAGGCGGGCCATCTCGTCCGGGGATTTAAGGTGCCGTTCGCGGTGGCTGGCAAGGAGGCGTCCGGCCGCGTCCAGGGTGGTGTGATGGCGGATCGCGGAGAGCACGTCGTGGAGCGGCTTGTCCTCGGGCTTGGCGTAGCGCGCTCCGTTGGTGGCCACGAGGGGGAGCCGCAGCTTGCGGGCGAGGTCGATCAGGGCGCGGTTGCGGTGCTCCTCATCCCGCAGGCGGTGGCGCTGAAGCTCGACGTGGACCCGCCCGCCGAAGTAGACGGCGAGGCGCTCCAGGAGCTTGCGGGCGGGATCGACGCCTCCCTGGGCCAGCTCGCGCGCGACCGGACCTTCGTCGCCGCCGGTCAGGCAGTGGAGCCCTCCGGCGTGCTCGGCCAGGAGGTCCCAGGTGACCCGCGCTTCCCCCTTGGGACGATGGAGGGCCGCGGTGGTGAGCATCCGGCAGAGGTTCTTGTAGCCGGCCCGGTTTTCCACGAGCAGGGTCAGGCGCTCCCCGGTGGGGATGCCGAGGACTTTCTTTTCAGGCTCGGGAACGAGCCCCAGCGGGCCTGTCTTCGCCGAGGACTGGGTGCCGGGTCCCTCGTCGAGCACGACCTCGGCCCCGACCAACGCCCGCACTCCAGCCTGTTTCGCGGCCTGGTAGAAGCGCGGCGCGCCGTAGACCCCGTTGGCGTCCACGAGGGCCACGGCCGGGAGCCCCAGCTCCGCGGCCTGCTGGACCATGTCCTCGGGGAGCGACGCGCCGTTCAGGAAGGAGAAGGCCGACGCGGTGTGGAGCTCCACGTAGGGAGAGGACGGCCGCACACTCTTCGGCCGCCGTTCGAAATCCCGGTGCCTGACCTTTTCCTTCTTGGCCCCCGGGGAGCTCTCCAGGGCCGGCAGGTCGTAACCGAAGTCCCGAGGCGGCGGGGCGCTGTCTTCCGTCTTCGCCACAAGGCGAGATTAGGCGTAAACGGGGCGTGGGTCAATAAGCCGGCGGATCGCTAGCTGGAAACGACTCGTCCGAAGCCTCCTCCACCCGATCGTCGTGGTCGATCCGCTGGTGCCGTGGCGGGTTGTCCTTTGGTTTCTCCTCGAGTTCCTCCTGCTCGTCCTGCGGCTGGACCTGGCTATCCATGGGATTCCACCTCCTTCCCGCCCAAGCTTCAATCCATGTGCCAAGGTACTATTCCGCGCGTGAGCTTCGACGCCCGTCTGTTCTTCGGGCTCCTGGCGGTGCTGGGAGCCATGCAGGCCGTCTGCTGGCTCCTGGCTTGGGGCCTCGGGCGCAGGCTGGAGCGGCATGTGATGGCCCTGGGGATCGTGCTGCCGCTCCTCCTGTTGTTCCCCTGGATCGACCGGACACGGCTCCTGGTGCCGGCGGACATCCTCCAGCGAGCGATCCCGCTGGCTCCCAGGGTCGAGACGACCCATCGCCACGAGCTGCTGAACGACGCGGTCTTCCAGTTCCTCCCCTGGGAGCTGGAGGTGCGGCACGCCCTCAGCGATCTGCGGCTGCCCCTCTGGTCGGACGACCTGGAAGGGGGCAGCTCGCCGTGGGTCAACCCGCAGGCGTCGCCGGTGTCGCCGATCGCCATGGCAACCCGGGCGCTGCCCATCCAGCACTTCCTGCTGGTCACCCTGGCCTTGAAGATCCTGGTCGCCTTTCAGGGGACCTGGGTGCTCGCCCGGACGGTGGGGGTGAGCCGGCTGTCCAGCCTCCTCGCGGGAGGCGGGTTTGCCTTCGGCGGCGGGATGATGGCCTGGGCGCTCTTCCCGCACACGGCGGCGATCGCCTGGGTGCCGTGGCTGACCGCGGCCGTGATCCGGCTGTTCCGGGGCGGGGGAGCCGTCGTTCTTTCTACTGCGGCCGTGCTCACGGCGGCGCT
>DASUNJ010000589.1:0-5904 GCA_036277235.1 Thermoanaerobaculia bacterium
GCCGCCGCCGCCGCCGCCGCCGCCCCCGGTCGAGACGCCTCAGCCGCCTCCGCCGGCCCCGCCGCCACCCCCGCCGCCGCCGCCGGCTCCTCCGGCGCCTGAGCGGATGGAAGTGGTGTGCGAATTCACCCCGGGCAGCGCCAGGACGAGCAACATCTGCAAGGCCCGGCTCGACGAGGTGGCTCTGCGGATGAAGCAGGAGCCCGACTCCACCGCGCAGGTCATCGGCTATGCCGACGGCGCAACCGGTTCGCAGTCCGCCAACCAGCGGATTGCGGAGCAGCGCGCCGAGGCGGTGAAGAGCTACCTGGTGACGCGGCACGGGATCGACCCGAGTCGGATCACCACGGAAGGCCAGGTCACCGACAGACTGGCGGCCGTGGTCATCCTCACCATCCCGTAGAGAAGCAACCTCCACGGAAGTCCCAGGCCCCATCTTCGGATGGGGCCTTTTTCTTTCCTACCCCTCCGAAGTATCCAGCCGCTCGCGCCGCAGCGAAGCGATTGCTCCCAGCAGCCCGGCGCCCCCGCCGAGGAGCACCAGGAACGCGGCCTGGCCCGGGGTGAGGAACCCGGTGGTGAGCACCGAGGCCGCGAGCGATTCCGCGCTCCGCGCCTCCGCGGCTTGGTAGAGCAGATAGAGCCCGCCGGTGGCGAGCCCGCCGCCGAGCAGCCCCTGGAGCAGCCCCTCGGTGTAGAACGGTCCGCGGATGTAGAACTCCGTGGCGCCCACCAGGCGGAGGATCGAGATCTCCTCCTGGTGCAGGAAAGCGGTCAGGCGGATCACGCTGCCCGTGGTAAAGATCGCCGCTCCCAGCAGCACGCCGGCCAGGGTCAGACCGATTCCCCTCCCCAGAGCCACCAGCGTTTCGAGCTGGCCGAGCCACTCGCGGTCGTCGTCCACCATCTCGACCTCGGGCCGCCGCCTCCACGACTCGATCCAGTCCTGCGCCTCGACTCCAGGGTTTTTCAGGCTCACCTCGATCGACGGCGGAAGCGGCTCCTCCTCCCACCCCTCGACGAGGTCCGACATGCCGGGAAAGGTTTCGCGGAAGCGCGCCCGTGCCGCTGCCGAGGTCACCGCTTGCGCCGAGGCCACCCAGGGAGCCTGGCGCGCATCGGCCGTCAACTGCACCAGGACCGCATCGGGTGTGCCCGGCTTCAGATAGACCACGATCCTCATCTCGCGGCGCCAGCGTTCCACCGATTCGAGCAGGTTGCGGCTGGCGAGCAGGAACGCGCCGCCGAGCAGCAGGCTCACCGCGATGGTCAGGATGGCCACGAGGCTCGTCTTCCAGCCGCGCAGCAGGTTCACCAGGGCCTCGCGGATGAAATAGGTGAGAGCTCCGAGCAGCGTCATGGCTCTTGCTCCGCCTCCGGTGTGGCTTCCGGTGTAGACAACCGCGGCGGAGACGTCCCCTCGATCTCGACATCCGAGGCCAGCCGTCCTTTTTCCAGCGTGATCACCCGCTTGCCGATGCGCTGGATGAGGTCGCGGTCATGGGTGGCGAGGATCACCGTCGTGCCGCGCAGGTTCACCTCCAGGAACAGGCGCAGGATCTCCCAGGAGAGGTCGGGGTCGAGGTTGCCCGTGGGCTCGTCGGCGATCAGGATGTCCGGCTCGTTGATCAGCGCCCGCGCGATCGCCACGCGCTGCTGCTCGCCGCCGGAAAGCTCCGGCGGGAAGGCGTTGAGGCGATGGGCGAGCCCCACCCGGCGCAACGCCTGGAAGGCGAGCTGCTTCTGGGTCGTGAGGTCCTGACCCAGGATGCGCGGCAGGTAGGTGACGTTCTCGAAGACCGTCTTGCGGGCGATCAGCCGGAAGTTCTGGAAGACCACGCCGATCGTGCGCCGGAGGTAGGGGATCTTGCTGCGCGGGATCGAAGCCACGTTGCGGCCGTTGACCACGATCTGCCCGCCGGAGGGGATCTCCTCGCGGAAGATCAGCCGCAGGAGCGTGGTCTTGCCGGCGCCGCTCGCGCCCGTGAGGAAGACGAACTGCCCGCGCGGGATCTCGAAGCTGACCTCGTTCAGCGCGGGCTCCGGGTTGCCCGGATAGCGCTTGCTGACCTGGAAGAACTGGATCAAGGCACTGTTTCGCTCTCCAGCGCCTGCCGGAGAAGCTGCTGCACGACCTTGGGGTCCGCCCTGCCGCCCGACCGCTTCATCACCTGTCCAACGAGGAAGCCCATCACCTGGGCCTTGCCCGACCGCACCTGGCCGACCTGCGCCGGATGGGCTTCGATCACCTCCTCGATCCAGCGCTCGATCTGGGATGTGTCGCTCACCTGCCCCAGGCCGAGCCGCTCTATCGCGGCGGCGGGCTCCTCGCCCGACTGCCAGACGGCGGCGAGGACCTCCTTGGCCGCGGTGTGCGAGATCCTCCCGGAACTTACCAGGCCGACGATCGCAGCGAGGCGGGCCGGCGGAAGGACTTCCTCCATCCCGATCCTGCGCTCCTTGACCTCGCGCAGCACCTCGCCCATGACCCAGTTGGCGATCGCCTTGGGATTTCCGGGAAGCTCCGAAGCTGCGGCCTCGAAGTAGCCGGCGAGCTCGCGCGACGAGGTGAGCAGGGAGGCGTCGGCGGGAGACAAGCCGTATTGAGCGGCGATCCGGTTGCGCCGTTCCCAGGGCAGCTCGGGGAGTCTGGAGCGCACGGCCTCGATGCGCTCCGGGGTCAACACCAGGGCCGGCAGGTCGGGCTCGGGGAAGTAGCGGTAGTCGTGCGCCTCCTCCTTGCTCCGGAGGAGACGGGTCGCGCCGGTTTCGGCGTTGTAGGAGCGCGTCTCCTGGACAACCCGGCCGCCGGACTCGAGGATCTCCGCCTGGCGCCCGATCTCGTGCTCGATGGCCCGGGCCACGTTGCGGAACGAGTTCAGGTTCTTGACCTCGGCCTTGGTGCCCAGCACGGTCTCGCCCCGGCGGCGGACGGAGACGTTGGCATCGCAGCGCAGGCTCCCCTCCTCCATGTTGGCGTCGCTCGTCCCGGTGTAGAGCAGGAGCTGGTGGAGGGTCTGCAGGTAATCCGCGGCCTCGGCGGCGCTCGACATGTCCGGCCGGGAGACGATTTCTACAAGGGGCACGCCGCAGCGGTTGAAATCCACGAGGCTCTGGCCGGGGAGCGCACCGCCGCCCGGCGCCTCGTGCAGGAGCTTGCCCGCGTCCTCCTCCAGATGGAGGCGCTCCAGGCGCACTCGCCTGTCGTGCTGGGTCAGGGGGAGGAGGCCCCCCTCGGCGAGCGGCCGGTCGAACTGGCTGATCTGGTAGCCCTTGGGGAGATCGGGGTAGAAGTAATTCTTGCGCGCGAAGACCGAGCGCGGCCGGACGTCGCACCCGAGAGCGAGCGCGAGGCGGGTCGCGAGGTCGACCGCCTGCCGGTTGATCACGGGCAGCGTGCCGGGGTAGCCCAGGCAGACCGGGCAGACGAGCGTGTTCGGGGGCGCGCCGAACCGGTTCGGACAGCGGCAGAACATCTTGGTCTCGGTCAGGAGCTGGACGTGGACCTCGAGCCCGATGACCGCTTCAAAGGCGTGAAACATGCGCCGGTAGTCTAGCGCAAGACCAAGGGTGCCAGGGACCGAAGCCCCTGGCGTCCTTGCCGTCCTTGGTGTCCTTGCGGTCCTTTCTTCCCTACGGGTTGATGATCGGCTGGATGGTCGGGTAGTAGAAAGCGAAGGCGCCGTCGACGGTCGCATTGGCCTCGCCCGGACCGCTGGCGCACGCATCGCTCGGATTGCTCCCGCAGGTGCCGCTGAGCTGGCCGACGACCTGCGACGAGGCGTTCAGGATCGGCGAGCCGCTGCTGCCGCCGTCGATCGCGCCGGTGATGTCCCGGCTGTAGATGCGCTCGCCGCGCGGCCAGCCCGCGCAGGTTCCGGCGCCCGTGTCCACGTTGTGCTGCGAGTAGACCTGGGCCCCGAAGTTCGGGTTGCTGATCCGGTAGAGCTGCGCGCCGTTGGTGTTGGCGACCGGCGCGTTGGTCCAGCCCAGCAGGACCGAGCCGGCCGGCGGGTTCGCATTCAGGCGGAGCAGCGTCCAATCGCCCTTCCTGCCGGTCGCCGACACCGTGGACCCCGTGGTCACGAACGGCCAGCCGCCGTTGCTCGGGCAGCTCGTCGAATTGCAGGTGGGGGTGGCGAACCGCCAGTAGAAGCTGACGTTCCCGGCCGCATTGTTCTTGCTGAGGCAGTGGTTGGCGGTGATGAAGAAGTTGCTCTGCGCCGGGTTGTTGTCGGCGATGAGGCCGCCGGTGCAGGTGAAGATGAACGCGCCCTGGGGCCACTCCATCTTGGCGACCGCGAGCTTCGCGGGATTGGCGGCGGCCACGTTGAAGCAGGTGGCGTCCACCAGGCAGCTGAGCTGGCCGCAGAACTGGCCCGTTGCCAGGCGCACCGGCGAGGATTCGGCCTTGACGCCGTCCAGGATTTCGCCGGCGAACTTGCGGGTGATGAGACCGGCTTCGGAGACGCGGAAGGAGACCTTGCCCAGGTCGGCCGCGCGCGCCAGCCGCACCTGGAGCACCGCCTCGGTGCCGAACACCGCCGTGGTCCAGAAGTCGCCGCTGAAGTTGGGGCCGAAGCCGGTGTACGGCCCATAGGCCTGGTCGTCGCGGCCATACACGTAGAGCGAGGCACCGCGGGGGAGCGACAGGTCCTGGACGTGCAGCCGGATCGCGCCGGCGCCGTCGGCCCTCACCACGGTCGCCCAGACCAGCCCGCCGTCCGCGGCCGGCCCGACCTGGTCGCGGTCGAAGCCGATGGCGGGGCTCAGGGCCTTGACCAGGCCGACCTTGAGCGGCCGCGAGTCGCTCTTCTCGATCGCGGCGACCTCCTCGGCCGTGACCGGAATCCGGACCGCCCTCTCCATGGCGCCCTGAGGCAGCTCGCGGGCAAGCTCGCGGGCAAGCTCGATCTGCTGCCGCACATGCTGCTCGGCGGTCAGCCCCTTCTTTACCACCTGCATGGGCATCTCGTCGTAAGCCTGGGCACCCGCGGCCGCGGTAACGGCCAACAACAGGACCAGAGACATTTTCCGGAGCATTCGAACCACTCCTTTCGAAAGGGAGGCGTGATGACTCTCTACAAGGAAAGGGTGCGCCAGCGGCAGAAAGCGGGCTCCCTGTCCCCTGGAGGGAGACGACCCCGGGCACAGGAGCTGCATCCGACTTTGGAATGACGGGTTGCGTGGAGGTACTCCAATGATGAGCGGCATCGAAGAAGCGGAGCGGGAGCTGGAAAAGGCGGAAGAGGCGATCGCCATGGCGGACCGGGCCATCCAGATCTCGCGCCTGGAACAGGAACGGCTTTCGTCCGAGCTGCCTGCTGCGGTATCCGAGCAGGATGAGTCAAGCGGCACGGCTGGCGAGCAGACTTAGATTCGGGTGTGGGCCTTATCTTGGGAGGCACGCCATGACATGGGGAAAGGCGGCGATCGAGGTTCTGTTTGGTGGACCTGCAAGATGCGATCTCTGCCACCAACCGGCTATCGCGTTCCACGCGGGCCGGACGCGTTGTGACGAACATCTCACCGAGGAGATGCGTGCTCACCGCGGGTTGGAGGAGTCGCAAAGCCGTCCCTACTATCCGGGAAGACCTCAGGTGGGCCAGCCCTGAGGGCTGGTTGCGCCCGCCACCTCTGCACCGGGCCGCTCGCCCGCCACCTCGGGCCGAGTTATTGCATAGCATCATCCCAATTTTGAATTTGGGAGGGATGCCGCTTGGAGCCCGAGGAACTGCCAGGAGCGCCGGAGCCAGAAGTGGAAGAGGAACATTCCCAGCTTTTGCGCCGCGTCGAAGCGCTGGTCGAGCTCTCCCGCAAGGAGCGAGAGCGCCTGGAGTTGCAGGAAGGACCGACAGGCGAAGATCTGCCGCCGGAATCGTAAAAGTTGCCTCAGCTCGTCAT